>CBDVCK010000009.1:0-29530 GCA_965372465.1 uncultured Thermoplasmata archaeon
TCTCAAAGGACCCCTTTTTATTATCCTTGGTCTATATTGGGTATATTTCAGAACCGCCCCTGAAAATAAACTATTGGCGATGTCTTTATACCTAGTGATAGTGGTTGCTGTTTTTATTATCTGGGTTAGGTCAAGAGAAATCAAATTAATTACAAAGAATGTGTAGAAAATATTGGCAGCCTAATAGAATGGGTTAATCAGCTGTCGGTTGTAAACGTTTCATCTATGAGGTCTCTCAATTGAGCGATTGTAAGCACTCCATCGGCCCTTCGTAACAAATTCCCCTTGTGGAAAAACAACGTCGTGGGGAAGAGATCTCCCACACCGAACCTATCAGCTAAAAACTTGTTTTCTTCCTCAACATCACCATAAAGTTCCGCTTTATCGATTACCCAATCCAATGTCATATGAATCCTGGCAAGCTCTATATCATTGAATTCTTCAAGATTATTCTTCAGATCTTCCATATACACCTGGCATCCGTGACATAGAAAATGATATACTATGACCACAGAATGATTGTTTTCAATAAAGCTGTCAAACTTTTTTTCGGATTTTAGGGTTGTTAGTTTTTGCATCTTGGGCACCATCTGCTTATTAGTTTTCAAATACGGATTTTCTTAAATAATGTTTTGTTATAATTATCTGTATCCAGACATAATGAACTTATCCTGCTCAATCCAAATAGCTCCAAACAATACTTCATATGCTCCACAATCCCACATAATAGGTCATCATCATGGCATTTCCAACGGTCAGAAGTCCAGACAACGCCATTATCGTCCTGTACACATTTTTGAAGGATTGCTTTCTTAATATTATGGCATATAACACGGGTTGGGCCAGGGCAATGGGCCACGCAACGTAGAGAAATCCCACATCAATCAGATAATTGGTAAGGCCCATGAAGATAATGAGGATATTTGCAATAATTACACATGACAATCCCACCAAAAAGGCGTTCTTCTTCCCAAACCTTACGGAAAATGTGTTCACTCCTGCCAATTTGTCGCTCTCGGAATCGATTATGGTTGTTGGAATATAGATAGAGCTGACACCGAAAAGAGAGGTGAACCCCCACAGCACTGGATAATCGATGAGTGGCTGGGTTACAATCCATCCTGCAATTGAACAGATCACACCGCTTCCTATGGCATTTGTCATCACATCAAGGCCTGCACGGTTCTTAAGCCTCAAAGGGGGTGTGGAATAACAAATTGAAAGCGCAACCGCAATACTTACCAGCACCATAAATAAAAGAGATATGAAAAACGACATTACAATGGCCAATATCATAAGAAAAATAGAGGCAATCAATATTGCCCTGTGGGACACGAGCCCTGAAGGAAGGGGAAACAGCGACTTTCTCTTGCTGTTTTTGTCCACCTCACTGTCCCAGTAATCATTGTATAAAAGGGTGGAGCCCCCGAGAAAAGGGCCCATAACAATTACGCCCAGCAAAAATTCCCAGAATCTGTTGACTTCCGCCTGAGTGGAGCTGCCAGAAGTAAAAATATCGATAAAATATGACGGAAATAACTCCGATGTAGCAAAAACCCAGCTCATGTAGAAGGGAAGAATGGAGACTCCCCAAAAAAGCGGGACCATGTGTTTTAGAACGTATCTGAGAATTTTTAAGGGTGAGACTTCATAAGTTTCATCCACAAGAGGCATACCATCATCCCGGAAGAGGGCTAAACTGATTTTGCTGCGATATCCAGGATATCCATGACATTCATTTTAAACTTTTCACCTTTTGTCTTTCTCTTTGCCTTTTCAGCTTCGACACCGATACTTATCTGACCTTTGCAGTTAGGGCATCCTGAGACAATGGTCTTGGCTTCAAGTTTTATGGCCTCGTCGATTTTTCTTGCCGTTATATTGGTGGTGAGATCGTAATCCACAGCCTTCAGACCTCCACCGCCTCCGCAGCATACACTGTCCGATTTGTTCGTGGGAAACTCCAAAACCTCATCAATACCCGGGATACTGGCAAGAATATCCCGAGGCTCGTTAAAAATTCCCCTGCCTTCAAGATAGGAGACCCTACCCAGTTCACAGGGATCGTGGTATACGAGGGGCAGGTTCTTCTTTTTAAAGTCTTTTGAGAACTCCAGCTTACCTTCATTGATCAACCTGATGAGCAGTTCTGTTGTATGGACCACCTCGAAACTCAATTTACCCAGGTACTTGGCGTACTTCTTAAGACCCCTGAGACAACCTGGACATCCTGTTACAACGGTGGTTGCACCGCGTTTTTCGATATTGCTTACATTGTGCTGGGCGATCTCCTTGAAATTCCCCAGCTGGCCGGTCATGACATTGATTGCGCCGCAGCATTTCTCATCGGTTCCCAGTGTTGTGAAATTCAAACCGGCCTTTGTAAACACCTTCATGGTGTTCAAAAGCAACTGATATTCATGATATGAAGTCATACAGCCAGGAAAATACACGACTTCTGCCTTTGCGGGAAGCTTGTAATCATCCTTGTACCACTCGTCCCTCTTTGCAAGAGGCTCCATAAAGGGATTCCAGTAATCCTTATTATCAATATTTTTGTACATATCCACTGCAGCGGAAGGCGGACCGTAGCCGTTCTCCACAATCCATTTTCTGGCATCCTCCCAGAATTCATGAAAGGGGATGTCCACATGACAGACGGTCTCGCATCTGGAACATAAAGTACATGAGAATAATCTTTTCATCCATTCAGGGCTTGCCTCGATCTTGCGCCTCAATATCTTGTCCATGAGGCCTTTCGAGGACAGCTGTTTCAAATAAAAGACCTTGCCTCTCGGTGTCAGTGATTCCCATCCTGTTTCCCTGTAAACAGGACAGACCGATCTGCAGTATCCGCACTGCAGGCAGGCGAACATATCCTTGATATTGGGCGGTTTGTCTCCCATTACATATCACTCCGCATCCTCGGATTGCGGTTTTAATTTCAATCCCATACCAGGCAGCCTTGCCATCAAGGCCATCATATCCATTCCCATATTCATACCAAAAGCTGGTATCGGCACCCCGAATCGGGTCATACCTTCCAGGGTTTTTCCGGGGTTCATTATATCATTGGGGTCCATTACATATTTTATATCCCTCATTACATCCGCCCCTCCACCGTGCAATTTTTTAAGATTACCTGCAAAGAAGATACCAAGACCTGCAGGTCTCCCCCCGAGTTTAAAGGATAAATCTCCAACTTTTTTGCCGATTGCCATTGCCATCATTGATCTCAACTTTCTCTCATCTGTCAGGCAATAGGGCATGAATGCTATGGTATTTCTGTCGGGGACGGTTCCTGTAATCGCCCCCACGAGCTTCATCTTTTTGAAGATCTTCAAGGTTCCAGCAATCATTTCATTCAATCTCGGAACGGGAATCATACCTTCCGCAAGCATGATGGTTGGGCCTAACCTCTTTGTCCTCATCTCGAACAATCGTTCCTCCCATTCGTGCTCCGAGTGCTCCTTGCTCTGCTTCTCGCCACTGTACTTCTGCATGATTTTGTCAATAAATTTTTCCTCTTCATCCAAAGTTGCCTTCATTCCCTCGATTGCAAGGGAAATCATTGCATTGACCTTCGGGACATCCGTTCCTAAGGCCTTGAGATAGTCGAAATGCTTCTTATCGAAAAACGAGATATGAAGTGGAGTGACTGCGGATCGTGTGAGATCCAGTATTGCCTCGGACATGTTTTTCAGATTGGGAAAAGTATAGGAAAGAGGACGGATTTCCTCGGGAGCAGGATATATTCTGAGTGTAACCTTGGTAATGATACCCAACGTGCCTTCAGCACCTGAAAAAAAAGAGCGCAGGTTATCACCCAATGAACCTGAACCCAGGGAGCTTATGCCAAATGTTGCGATGTCTCCCCTGGGAAGAACCATTTCCATTGAAACTACCTGTCTTTCCACGCCCCCATATTTATACGAGCCTATTCCAACACCACCGGTGTTGATCCAACCGCCGACAGTTGCAGCAGGTGCACTGCTTGGATAGGCACCAATGAGAAAGCCTTCCCGCAACAGTTCATCATATAAATCCATCCATGTGATACCAGGCTCCACTGTGACTGTAAGATTTTCTCTGTCGATATTCAGGATGTCATTCATTGTTGCCATATCAACAACAATTCCGCCCATTACAGGAACGGCACCCCCGAGAGCCCAACACGCACCTCCCCTGGGAACAAGGGGTATCTGCTGCTCTATTGCAAATTTAATAAGTCGTGAAACCTCACCAGCATCCTTGGGTCGTACGATGATATCGGGAACCATCTTAAACCCCATCTCCATCATCTTGGGAAGGGGTGCTACATCATGGCTGTACAATCGTCTTTCGAATTCATATTCACTTATTCTTGATTCGTCAACGATGGAGGAAAGGGAATCAAAAAGCTCAGAATGTTTCAACTCTTCAGTTTTATCCTCGGTTTTCTCTTTTTCTTTTTTTTCGTTTTTCTTTTCCGTCATGATTACCCTCATAATTATTTACCCAATGACAACAGCAAACATCGAAAGACGATATGAAATCATGTTGCCATTCAGGATATATATCCTTTGTCCTGTCACCATGAAAGAGAACACATATTTTTTTAAAGGGTTGACCCTCAACGTCGGGTTTAACCATCATCCTTTTTTAGACCTTTTGATTTTAATCGCCTTCCATCATCTTCTTCTTCTCTTCGATTTCCTGTTTCATCCATGTCACAAAGTCATCTCCAACTTTTTTTAGGTTATTCAGTTCCGCTGAATCAGTAGGTTTCACCTTTATTATCCAGCCTTCGCCGTATGGATCATCATTTATGATCTTAGGTTCATCCTCCAATTCCTCGTTAATCTCCGTTATTTCACCTGATATGGGGGAGTATAACTTCCCTGTCCATTTCCCGCTGCTCAGGGTCCCGAAAGGCTTGCCCTGCTGTACCTCATCATCTTCTTCAAGTGTTACAACCCGCTTTATTGTACCTGCCATCTTCTGTGCAAAATCAGTTACACCAACTAAAACCACGTCCCCTTCGACTTTGGCGTAGGTGTGCTCGACATGGTAGTACAGGTCATCAGGCATATCGTATTCATCGATTTTCATTCTCTCTCCTCCTTCTGTATTGTTTTAATGGATTTATTACCATATTTTTTATACAGAAGATACACCTTAAGTTATGTAATTTTCGAATGACCCTGCATGGCGGATATTCTATATATGGTTTGCGATATTCGACACTTTTGTTGCTGGATAAATCATTTGAGTCTTACCCGTATTCTATGTTTGTAGGGAAAAAAGGAAGGAAATTTTCATATCCTTCGGTAGTTTCAGAATAATAAAAAGAACGATTACCTTACACCAAGCTTTCCTAATGTTCTCACATATCTTTCCGCTTTTTCGGGACTTGAAAGCACTTTTTCTACAAAATCCACGTCCCGTAAGGCAGTCAAACCGTTTTTTTCCAGCTTCTCGTTATAAATCCCCTCAAGAAATTCCGAATCGAATCTTCCCTCCCCGAAAGCATAATCCACTACCTCTGCTGCCACCCTTCCGCTTTTTACGGCATAGTAAACACCCTCACCTGTTCCAGGGAAAACAAAACCCCCTGCATCTCCGCATAAAAGGGCTCTTGCGCCTGCAAGGATTTCGAAGGGTCCCTGCATTGGTATGAGATGGGCTCCAGTACTCACTACCTTTCCATCCGCAATCCTTTCTTTTATATTATCCCGATTACAAAATTCTTCGAGATATTTCTTGCTTTCCCTTTTTATATCCTCTGATAGGCCCCCGATCCCCACTTTCACAGAATCCTTAAGTGGACTTATCCAGCCGTATCCATAAGGTATGGTATAATACACCTCGAACCAGTTGCCCCATCTTTCATCTATTTTTTCTTTGGAAATTGATATCTCGTTTTGGATTGCAATGGCCATGTCCTTTAATTGCTCCCTTTTTTTGGGGGAGGATTCATTAAGAGTTTTTCTGACGACAGAATGAGCGCCGTCTGAGCCTACCACAATCTGGGCACGAACATCTCCTTTTGTACATTTTACTGTAACAAAATCCTTGTTAACATGAATATCAGTTGCCCGATTGTGCTGTAATTTTGTATTCAATCTCGAAACTAGATAATCATCGAATGTGTCTCTTCTGACTATCAGCCCTTTTTTTGGAAATGCACTCTCCACTATCTCGCCTGCAGGTGAAAAAATACGATAGCCCAAAAGCGGTCTTTCAATGATGTCTTCAGGTATATCCAATTCCGAGTAGATTCTCGGTGGCAGAACACCTGCGCATGGTTTGTCTCTCGGGAATTTTTCCTTATCCAATATCACGATATTATATCCTTTCTTCTCCAGTGTATATGCGCATGAGGCCCCTGCGGGTCCTGCCCCCACAATCGCAACGTCATATCTCAAATTTCACCACCGAAATCGTTAAGGATAATCGTAATTGTAGCTTAAGTGTTTTTACAAAGGGCAAAGTTAATAAACCGTTGTTTCCAATTCTACGCGCGGTGAACTTCATTGAAAAGCGTTCAAACCAAAATAGAGGAACTGCTCACACAATCCCTTGATTCTCTTCTAAAGAGTGCATGGGAGATCAGAATGAAGAATTTCGCTCCACTCCTCAATGTTTCCGTTCCCAGTGCAAAAACATACATCACAGATCATTATCAGAATAAAAAAGATAAATTTGTCAACATCAGTGTAACCGGAACCTCATGCGCCTTGAACTGTGAGCACTGCAAGACAAAATTGCTGGACTCCATGATACCTGCCCAAAGTCCGGAAAAACTGAAAGAAATCGGAGATGCGCTTATTCAAAAAGGCTGCAGGGGGGTTCTGGTAAGCGGGGGAGCTCTGGCCGAGGGAATGGTTCCCCTTGACGGATATATGGAATCAATTGCACACCTTAAGCAAAATGGTCTCAAGGTCATTGTTCATACTGGTCTTGTTAATGAAAAAACTGCAAAGGAGTTGAAGACGGCAGATGTGGATCAGGTGTTAATCGATATCATCGGGGATAGAGAAACCATAAGGGAGGTTTACCATCTGGACAAGGGACCGGAAGATTTCGAAAACTCGCTTAAAATATTAAAGAAGGCTGAACTGGAAATCGCTCCGCATATCGTTATCGGCCTTCATTTCGGGAAGATATTGGGTGAATACAATGCTCTTCGCATGATATCCGAAGTGGAGCCTGACGTTATCGTGCTTGTGGTACTGTCACCTATGTACGGAACACCAATGCATGGCGTGAAATCACCTTCGGTAGAAGACATTGTAAAGATTGCGGCAGTGACAAGAATAGTCAATCAGAGAACAAAGCTTACCCTGGGCTGTGCAAAGCCCTCTGGTTCCGATAAAATTGAGATGGAGAAGCTGTTTATCAAAGCGGGGGTCAATTCCATTGCCTATCCCACTGACGAGGCAGTGGATTATGCCCACGGCCTTGGGCTTAAGACGAACTTTAAGGAGGAATGCTGCTCTCTTTTGTAAATATAAAAGTACAAAAAAATTTATATGAACATCACAATAACAACGGATATGAAAAGGCATTATTCGAAATTTATAATCGCGTTGATTGTGGCTGCAATCATCTTAACAATCACTTTCCCCACAAATGCGTATAAGGGTGGCGTGGGAGACAGGTTTTCAGATGGAAGCGAATGTTTATCTTGCCATACTCCCGGACAAAACCCCTCTCTGACAGGGCGTTACTCCATAATAGTTATCGGAAATTCAAATCCTAAAATTCACTTTTATGTCCAGTTTTACATGGGAAATACCCAAATCCCCTCCCAAAAATACGGAATAATGCTTCTAACAGCTGACAATGAGAACCTGTCAGCAGACGGCTGGACCATAATTTCGGACCCCAAAGAAAATCCAACACCAAAAAATTACATTGAAATGCCCTCTTCAAATTATAACTGGTTGCAATGGAAGCTCACAAATTCATTTGGAGAATACGCTATCAAGGTGCTTGCCTTCTATGGATCTGATGAAAACGAATATTTTGTTGAAAGCGAAATTATAATCAATGCCACCTCACCTTTTACGAACACACCCCCGAAACTTACGAACCCGAAAGCCAATCTTCTATCCGGAGGAATTAGCCATTTCGAGGTAACATATAACGATATGAACGGTGATCCCCCCCAGAACATAACAGTAAATGTGAGCGGCCTCGGGTCCTTTGAGCTTTTACCCAAACTCCCTACCCAGTATAATTTCACAGATGGTGTCACATACTACATCATCACTACTTTACCTGAAGATCATTATTCCTACCATTTCTCGGCATATGACGGGCAATCATGGAATTCCACTTCAAATTTAAACTATTTTGCCTTTGAGGAAGAGAAAGAGGTGGATGCCATACCTCTTATTTTCGGAATGTTATTTGCATCAGTTGTGATTTTCGCGGTTTATACTCTCAGGGGAAAGGGTTCTTATTAATTTATCAAGAATCCAAATATCATATGTATTAGGGAAAACATTAAAGTACCGCAAAATTATTTACAGTCACAATCCAATGAAAGCTGGTTGTTTAATGGAGTCAAGAGGATGATATTCGTTGAGTCATTATTAGTATTCGTCATAATAGCCCTTATTTGGTTGCTCGTAACAGCATTGATGTTCAAGAAGCTCAATAAAGCCAGGATAAAGGGGGTTGTTCTGATCTTTTTGGCCTTTGTTGCAGTTGCCATTGTCATCTTCGTTGTAGGACATTTTCTCGAGTGGCACGAGTCCAACGAGATGTGCGGTGAGATGTGTCATGCAATGGAAGGACCATATGAAAGTTATACCCAACCCAAAAATAATACCATGATGGAAACCCATTTCGAGGCAGATGTGCCCTGTGCTCAATGTCATTCAGGACCTGGATTCATTGGCCTTGGAACCTCATTTATGCCTGTTCCCAATGAAATGCTGCATGAATATTTATTAGGTTATGATGAAGATGATTTCGGAGGCCATGTACCTGCTGAAAACTGTCTGAAAGGCTGTCATGAAGAAGCAGGTGTCGACTGGATATTCGAAGCTCCGAAACCCGTAGGTGAGGGTTACAGTGAAGTCAATGGGACCATCATGTGGGAAAGAAGAAATATCTTTCACCCGTACACCAACAATGCAACAAGTCTGAAAGAGCTTGAGGAACTTGAAACCTGCCTTGATTGTCATGATGCAAGGGACAACAGCTTCGGTTTTGCAGCAGAGGCATGCACAATTTGTCATGACCTGGAACACGAAGAGCTTGAAGCACACGGCGAATCCACTTGCTCCATGGCAACGTGTCATAGGGACAAAGATGGCAATCCTGTTCAACCGAAACTAACGGGACATAACACTGTGACAGACCACTGTATGGAATGTCATTCGAGAGATCACCCTGATGATGCTTTTGTACCTTATACCATAACCAATTCCAAAGGAACAACCCTTACGTTCAATAAAAGTTACTGCAACGATTGCCACGAGGAGGCATATGAAGAACTGAGCACCATCAATTCAAAGCATTATACCGAGAATGACTGTACGGAATGTCATCTTGAACATAAAACACGCCCGGAATGCCTCAGTTGCCATGATTCGGGAAGCGGAATCGAGCCGGTTCATTTGATTTCATCACCATTTGATGAATGCACAAGCTGTCATGAAGAGGGAGGGCATAATCCATTGAGTATTAACTTTAAAGCGCAGCAGAGCACGGTGGTATCCCGGGACTTTTGCACCTCCTGCCATCAGACCGATGTTTATGATAATTTCGTAGACGATAAACTTCATACAAAGGTGGAGTTCACAGAGGACTGCCTTTCCTGCCACGATGCTCATGAAGCCGATGTGGAATGTACGGAATGCCATGTTGCAGAAGGTTTGGCTGACCCCCCAACACACCTTACCACACTGCCTTTTGATGAATGTCTTGATTGCCATACTCAAGGGCATATTCCCACAAACCTGAACTTCACATACTTTACAACCAACAATGGAATGATAGAGGACGATTTCTGTGTGAACTGTCATACAGACAAACCGCAGATTCTGGCGGATTACGGCCAGGGCCACGAGACCCAGGATTGCTCAATATGCCACGGAACCCATGAAAAAGAGGATGTGGACTGCCAATTGTGCCACGAAGATGGGGGTATAGCTCCCCTTCCACCCCACAATATACAGAATCAGTACATGGACTGCGTAAATTGCCATGAGAATGGCCATGCACCCAAGAACGTTACTTTCCCACGTTCGAGTACAATGAATGTGGGAAACGATTTCTGCTCCGATGTTTCATGTCACGGTGGTTCGTATGGTATCTACGAAATTTTCGAGTCTTACGGTGGCAAGCACAACCGCCCCACCAGGGATAATGATTGCCAATTCTGCCATGCCCCGCACGTTACTTACGATGCAGAATTGACACCTGGTGTAGAATGCACAGATTGTCATTCCATATCATCTTTAACAGACCATGACCAGAACTATAGCACAAACCAAGACTGTCTGAGGTGCCACAATTCTGCCCACGATCCCCTCAATACCGCTCCCCACCCGGGATCCGCATTATCCCAGAGGGACTACATGACGGATTATTACATTATGAGCATCCCCATGAGGGATTCCTTTACCTGGGTTCCCAGGGGAAATCACGAGGAATATACTGATTGCACAGAATGTCATCAAAGCGCAGAGGAAACAACCTATAGTACTTCTGCCCAAGCCCTTATGAATGTCAGCAACACGGACTGTGCAGGATCCTGTCATACCTGGATCAATCCCACAAGCACGGGATTACCTATTGATCTTTTTACATCTGCCACCGAATGGACGAATCACACAGTGAAAATCTTCAACCGCTCCACAAACGGAGGCTGTGCAGGATACTGTCATCAAACAGATATGCAAAATCCGGTATATGACGGCACCGGACATGGAGCAATAAACAGCTGCCTTACAACCTACTGTCACGGTATAGGATTTCAGAATAAGATACATGATGATCATGTGAAGCACGTTGAGGACTTTACCATTATGACAGGCGTTGGATGCGGTGACGTTTGTCATGAAGAGGTAGACCCTGACGAAGATGATCCAATTTACAATGGGGGATGCTACGACTGTCATAAGAGCGGTCATGACCCCAGTATAATGGCCACCTCACCATGTTATGGATGCCATGACACCAATAAAAAGAACCAACCTTGAAAACGGTGAAACAAAATGAAGGATTCCGAGATTAAACGATACGGGAAAATCGTTGTCCTGGAGCACTGGCTCGCGATGTTGATCATACTGGCCCTATCGATTACTGGTATATTCCTGGCAAGGGATTGGTTTGTCCACGAGTTCCATATCCACGGAGCAGAGAATTTCGTGCCAACACCGGAGTATACCCTCACGATTCATAAATATGCGGCTTTTGGAATTCTGATTGTGGGGGCAATTCATTTGGCGGTCCATGCAGGGCAGAAGGAAAAACCCGTTCTCCCCAAAAGAACATTCAATGAACTCAAAGCTGCTTTGTATTCCCTGATGTTTCTGGTGTTCCTGACAAAGAAGCAGGAACGGGGCAGCGGCGAGAAATATCTGAAGAGCCAGAGAATCATCTATGCTTTCACGATATATGTCCTTGGACTTGCCGCAATCACTGGCTTTTTGTATCTTGCGGGAATCCTTAACGAGCGTATGCTCATCAGTCATATAATTTCCGGTGTTCTGGTTTTATTGATTGTAGTCCACCGTGTGGCCTTGGTTGTGAGAAAACACGACAAGGTGGCCTTGAAAAGCGTTTTAGCTTCAGGAACCATGCCGGAGTGGTATGTCAAGAAGAATCATAAGGCATGGTACGAGACCCTTGTTGGCAGGGGAGTTTCAGATTTTGCGGAACCAACTGAGCATAAGCCTCAAACCAAGGAACCCAAAAAGAAAGAGACTGAAAAACCACCAAAAAAGGAAGAAAAAGAAATTTCAGAAGTGCCTATGATTTCGGATTAAAGGCTCCCTCCGAGAACGTGTAAATTCGGTTTTTCTCATTAAAAAAAAATCAACCACTGCCGTGGGGCTGAACCATGAAGATTACGAAAGTAAATATACCCATAAAGAAGTAGCACAATGCCAAAACTCCATTCGAGATCTTTGGGTCGGGAGCTTTTGCTGCCCTTCCCATTGCAAATTTACTCCAGCCAAACAGTTTCTTGAAATATTTGTTTCTCATAATCTGCGCCCTGTTGATATACATTGGAACCGCCCAGAAGAAGAGGATCAAAAAAGAAACGTTATCCGCGTTTGTCATGCTGTAAGCTTCGGGATTCCATAACAGAGGAAAACCTGTCCAAGCCTTGTTCCAACCATAAAAATTACCCGCAACCCATATGCCAATAGGTATCGCTGCGATAAAGAAGGCTGTAAACGTGATTATTACAAGGAATATCATCAGATCGGGTCTTGCAAACAATTTTTGAAATAACGTATCCTGCTCTCCCGAGGCCCCCCCTTTGATTTTGTTGTACCCAAACACACCGGCAACTAGACCAGTTCCCAGGAAAAGAAATACGGACATCACCATGAGTGCGATATGCACCTTGAATACCGGGGAATCCAGCACTGCCTGAACGTTGGCAGGGGGACCGCCGCCCATACCGCTCGAGTATGTGACAGTGGCTATAAGGGTCCAGCTGTTGCCGGGATCGGATTCCGTCTGGGTTATTACTCCAAGGGGTCCCACAGGCACCTCAGTGGGGCCTGCTGATTCACAGGAGATCACCATGGTCCAGGTGTCGTTCAACCTGTCTTCTTCCCATGTTATGCCTATCATACCTTCTGAACCTGAATCGCTCTTGGGCTCGTGCATGCCATCGGTTGTCATAAGAGACAGGGTGTCTGGTTGTGAATTGGAGCCCTCGTCATCCTCCCACATGAGTGCGAACTCCACCTTGCTTATTGATCTTTCCACACTGAAAGACTCCTCAACAGAGGAGCCCACGTCACAGTATCCATTGAATGTGAATGTCTCGGTCTCCTCTTCGCCCCCCGGAGTTCCCCCAGGATGCTGGGCAAGTGCACTAAAATTACCAAAAGTGATCATCCCTATTAGGATGAATATCGTTATTACCTTGATTCTTTTCGCCATCCTATCATCTGGGATTTGGGGTATTATTTTATTTCATATAAAACCTTTCATTTTCCCAAAAAGGATATTTTTGCGGTGACTTTTTACATTAGGGCAAGGCTCTAATTTGGGACCTAGACGGAATTCCTTTCCATTAATCTTATTTTAGTAAAGTATAAGTAAATTTATACCATACTTCATTTGGTAAAACCATTTGGTAAAACCATTTGGTAAAATCATTTGGTAAATCAGAAGGGAGGAACATGGCATCCGAACTTTATGAGAAAATAAAAGTAATAGTGGGCGAAGAGCATGTGACAGAAAGCGAGTTCGAAAAGATCTTCTACAGCAGGGACGTCTCCCCCATCCCGCAGGAGCTTCAAGAAAAACTGGGAACCACACCCGATTTGATAGCCAGACCCAGAAGTGCTGAAGAAGTCTCCAAAATCGTTAAAATCGCTTTTAAAGAAAAAATACCAATAGTGCCCAGGGGTGGTGCAAGCTGGTGGCTCGGAGGTGCTGTCCCTTTCAAGGGCGGTATCGTGCTGGATTTAACAAGCATCAATGAGAGGATAGAAATCGATACAAAAAACCTGACTGTGACAGTTGATTGCGGTGTTACTTGGAAGGAGCTTGAGGATGCACTTTTACAAAAATCCTTATTTCTTGGTATCAGGCCAGGTAGTGCTGCTTCGGCCACGGTAGGTGGATGGATAAGTACAGGGGGCGTGGGAATCGGCTCCTACAAATACGGATCAGTAGGTGACCTTGTTAGATCCCTTGAGGTCGTGCTTCCAAACGGCGATACAATCGAGACAGGGAAAATAGAACTCGCCACAAACGGCTCTGGTTACAATCTGAACTGGCTTTATGTTGGAGGCGAGGGAACCCTTGGTATAATCACCAAAGCCACCCTAAAAATCATTCCCAGACCCGGGGAGGGACCCTATCATATCTCCTACATATTTCCAAATCTAAAGAGCTGCACAACCGCAATGGAGAAGGTGGTTGCGAGCAGGTTATTGCCCCATCATATAGCATTCGGGGACAGAAGACACTTTGACCTTCTTCGGAAGATGGGGAAAACCACACCTGAAGGGGAGATAGTGCTCTGCATCACCCTGGAAGGGGAGATGGGAATCATTCAATACGGTTTAAAGAAGCTGGATACAATTCTCACATACCATGGAGGGGGAACCAAAGCCTGCGACGGAAAGTCCCACGAGGAATGCGATGAATGTACAATAGAATTTCGGGGAAGCAAGATGCAGGTCTACCCTGTACCGGGTGAGATATTCGTGGGTTTGAGTCGATTTGAGGAGGCAATGACCAAGCTTTACGAGCTTTTGGATGAAATGAAACTTTCCGCTGGAGTGATAGGAAGCATGGTGGACAGAAGAACGGTAATGATAATGCCTTATTTTATCCATGAAAAAGAGGAGGAAGAGGTCTTCATGGACTTTCACAGGCGTCTTGAAAAGATGGCCTTTGAAGTCGGTGGAAGGAGGGTTGGATTGGGACTGTACTTCTCATCCTCCCTTTCCGATATTCATGATAAAGGCGGAATCACTCTCATGAAGGCCATCAAAAGAAGCATAGACCCCGATAATATCATGAATCCGGGAAAGTTAATCGCTTCCGATGATTTATCAGATGAACCTGAAAAACTTTGACAAGGGATGTAATCTATGGCAAAAATTCCAGATATCGAAGAGGATGTTCTGGCTTGTATCCAGTGCGGATACTGCAATGCCGTCTGTCCCACTTTCGAGGAGTTCAAATGGGAATCCGCATCACCCAGGGGCAAGATATATTTTTTAAAACGCTTTCTTTCAATGAACTTCCTGGAAAAACTGATAAAAAACGAGGAGTACAAACGAGGATTCGTTAAAAGCCTGTTTACTTGTGCAGGATGCGGTGCATGCAACAGGATCTGTCCCGTTAGAATCGAGCTTTCGGATAGATGGGAGGAATTAAAGGAGTGGTTGTTCTTCGAGGGGTAC
Organism: uncultured Thermoplasmata archaeon; assembly: GCA_965372465.1. Classification (GTDB taxonomy): domain Archaea; phylum Thermoplasmatota; class Thermoplasmata. The sequence continues at coordinate 15,108 of CBDVCK010000009.1, forward strand.
GCACCAATGGAAGGTCACAAACCTATCAGGGAGAGGGTCAAGGCTGTGAGAAATCCCTATAACGAGCCTGTCCCGAAAAGAAACAACTGGGTGCCAAAGGATGTGAAACTCTCCACAAAACCCGAAATACTGTATTTTGTTGGATGCACGGAATCCTACCGAAGGCAGGAAATCGCATCAGCCACTGCCCGGATACTGAATAAAGCGCAAGTGGAATTCACGATTTTGGGTGTGATGGAACAGTGCTGCGGATCGCCTCTTCTTCGGACCGGACAGACCGACATCGTGAAAGAGGAATTGATTCCTCAGAATATCGAGAATATGGAGAAGGTGGGTGTGGAAACGGTAGTTACCGCCTGCTCGGGGTGCTTTCAGACCCTGACAAATGATTACCCCAAGGTTTCTGGCCCCCTCCCCTTTGAACTTCTGCATATATCCCAGTATGTTGAGCGCCTTAGAGATGAAGGCAGAATCCAGTTCAAAAACAAAATAAAGACAAAGGTGACTTACCATGACCCGTGTCATCTCGGGCGCCATGTGGGTGTTTTTGAAGAACCCAGAAGACTTTTAAGATCCATTCCCGGAATCGAGTTTGTCGAGATGCCAAGATCCCGCATGCAATCAAGATGCTGCGGTGCAGGTGGGGGATTTAAAATCGCGTTTAACGAAAAGGCCACCATAATCGGCTCAAAGAGGGTAAAGGAAGCATTGGAGACAGAAGCGGAAAGCATCATCACATGCTGTCCGTTCTGTAAAACAAATCTGTTACACGGTGCGGATATGATGGGATCTGGATTGAAAACCCATGACCTCATGGAACTTATTTTAGAAGTGCTTTGATTATTTTTTTGGAGCAACGGTTATTATTCCTTCAAAACCGCAGGCGGCACCAACGATATTTTACCATACTATGCACCCAAACCGTTAACTTTAAACATATCAATATCAATCTCCCGAATGTTGCATTTAAAAGATATGGTGGTGGATTTCATATGGCTAAAGGAACAGTAGTTTCCGCTGAGGTCTTTGAAAAATTGGCAAAGACAATTGGAGAGTCGAAGGTAAAGAAGATCCCTTCCACACCAAACAAAATCATTGTAAAACCCAAAACAACAGACGATGTGAGCAGAATAATCAAACTCGCTCAAAAGAAGAAAATCCCCTTGGTTCCAAAAAGAGACATGGACACAGGTTCAAAGGATTCCTCATCCCGAGGATGTATAATATTGAACACCGAGAACATGAACGGAGTCTTCGAAATAGATGAGGAGAATATGGCAGTTACAGTGGGACCCGGGGTTCTGTGGAAGGACCTTTACGGTATTCTGACGAAAAGAAATTATTTTATCGGAGCCTATCCAGGCTCATCCCAGATCACAGTGGGTGAATGGGTGGATATCGGAGGAGCTGGAATCGGTTCGTACAGTTACGGTTTTGCTGGTGATCTGATAAGAACCATGGAGGTAGTCCTCCCAGATGGAAAAGTAATCAATACAGGATTCAAGAATGTATTACCCAATAGCTCCGGTTACAATCTAAATGCACTGTTCGTGGGAGCGAACACCACACTGGGCATTGTTTCAAAAGTAACTTTGAAAATGTTTCCCATTCCGGAAGAAATCATGCCAATGTATTATAAATTTGCGGACCAGACCGCCATGACCGAGGCCATGAGGGAATTAACTAAAATCAAAACCACCCCGCATAACATCTCTTTCTTTGACAAAAACCACCTCAACACTCTTCGATTGTTCGGTATAGACGTTCCGCAATTCGAGGGAATGATGATGAACGTGACCCTGGCGGGAATGAAATCCGTATTGGAATATGAGAAGGACACAATCGATGCCCTCATGGAAAAACACGGTGCAACAAAGGAGGAGCAAAAGACGGCACAGACCCTCTGGGATGAAAGATTCTTCGGAATAGCGGAAAAACCCACTGGTGTTGCACCTATTCAGGGTGAGGCCGTAATTCCTGTTTCCAATCTTTCTGAGATGATAAACGACACATACTCACTTCTAAACAAATTGCAATTGAAGGGCTCCATTAAGGGTATAGTAGGGGATAGAAGCACGGTTTTTCTGACACCATATTTTTTACTGGACGTGAAGACCTCCAAAAGATCGAGAATATCAATAACTTTCTCCCAAAAACTGGGTGAATTGGCATTGAAACATGAGGGAAGACCTGTGGGTTCGGGCAGGACCTTTGCCAAGATTTTAAAACAGGTGTATGGTGAGGGGATAAACACGATACTTGACATCAAATCAGCAATCGACCCCCATGATATCATGAACCCTGAGAGCCTGACATGAACTGTAATATTTTTTGTTATTTTTTCCCCTTTTTAGGGGATGAGGAATAGTAAATTATTTATTATATAGGGTATATGGCTATGGGGATGATAGGTAAAAAATTATTTTGCTCTCATAATTATACCAGAAAAAAAACCAATGCAGGAAGACTTACCATTTTTACATTAAAAAGTTTTACGGCTCTTGTTTCAATTATCTTTTTTATGCAGATCATAAATATCAGCGCTGCGGGAGACCCGGTATTATACAGCCACACAATAATAATGATACAGGGGGACGATTCCCAAACCTTGGAGGTCGAACCCGAAAGCCAGATAATGGCCATTGAATATATCAGTTTCTTAATACCCTGGAACGAGACCTATGTGGATACACCCCTGCCCAAGGTTTCCACCTCCTACAACCTCAATCAGGTGATATGGTCCGATTCCATGGGATGGATTCGGGGGGAATTCAGCTCCTACTGGAACCCGGGCAATCCCCCTTATAAGGAGTTCCTGGATATGGAGGACATGGAATGCTGTATTGCAGACTTCTATGCCTGGGGATTTCCAGTTAATGCGGATAGGAATCTTTCGGTGTCAACACGCGTGGATACTGATCCCGATTTCGGTCAGTTTCTAAATGCGACAATTTCTGATGACGTCTGGAATGTATCCTCTTCGGATTTGAAATTGAAGCCGGGCAGTGCTTTTGGGGAGTACATTTCCCTGATAACTAAAATGGGAATAAATATTACCAATATGGAATTGAACTGGAATGCATCAGATGATGGGGAAAATATCTCATTTTTCATATCCAATAACAATGGAACCAATTGGCTGGATATGAACGGACAAAAGGGAGAATTGGTCAATTTTACCTCCTTGGGCAATGAACTGATATGGAAAGTGAACATGACCCAGGATATACTACAGAACAATACACCTATTTTGGATGAACTGTGGATCAACGTCACATACACCCCATTGTATAATGACATCACGCTGCAGCTTACATACCTGCTTGAAGAGAATCCTGCTTCAAAAAAATTCGAGTTTGTAATGGATTTTTACAAGGATTACGCAGACCGACCGCAGCTTCATATTATAATATACGGAAACAAAGACTACACTTTTGACCCGGGGGGTTTCCCCTTGGTGCTCTATGAGATGCAAACTGACTTTCCGGACAAGAACTCCTATGTATATATGGACCTTGGGGGAACAAATGTACCTGATGCCACTATTACCCTTCAAAAAGTTGAGGAAGACGAGCCCACTGAATTTCCCATGATTTTGTTGCTTATCATAATTCTCGTGGGGCTTATTTTGGGAATAATCCTGCTGGCCTTATCAGGAAAGAAGGATAAAATGGAGTCAGAACCCACCGAAGACAACGAGGCAATTGAAGATGAATTGGAAACATTGGGTCAGAGGAAGGTAGGGCTGCTTAAGGCCATAAAGAAATTGGATGGAGACTTTGAGGAAGGCTTATTGGATGAGGAGACCTACAACGAATTAAGGGATGATTATAAAGGAAAAACAGCCAATGTAATGGAGCAGATGGATGTTCTTTCTGCAAGTTTGGTTGCCCAAAATGAAAGAGCGGGAGAAAAGGAGGAATATGAGGATGGGAGTGAAGCGGAAGAGGATGAATCCGAGGATGCCGAGGAAATTGAAGATGGAATATCTGAGGAAAGACAAGCACTTTTACAAAAAAAGGAGAAATTGCTTAAAAGCATTAAGAAGCTGGATTCCGACTTCGAGGAAGGTTTGATTGATGAAGATGTTTACAACGATTTGAGGCAGAGTTACAAAGAAAAAGCCGTTGAGGTAATGAAGGAACTTGATGAGGGGTAATCTAAAAAATCTATTTTGCCTGCCCGGGACACACAGCAACAATATTACAACTTCGAACAAATGTTTGATTTAAGATTTCTTATTTCGTAATTCTTATTGCGAAATCAGTTGGCTTTTTAATAAAGATTAATAAAGGCCATGTTATTACCCCCATGATTGATATGGACCTGGGGGCGTGGCTCATATATATCTCATTTGGATTGGCCATCGTAGCATCAGTTATTGCCCTCATTAATCTTATCAATTTCAAGGTGAAGTATAAAAAATGGTCCGATATGGCGGACATTAAAATAGATTTTACAGATAGATTCGATTACATACTCCATTTTCTTGGTAAACTCTCCACAATTCTTCTATTCGTCACAGTCAGCGGAACACTGCTTCTACTTTATGTGTATTTTCTCACTTCCAATGTGGATATCTATTATGTTTGGGAGTACTCCTCCACCTCCTTGCCCCTTGAATACAAGATATCAGGGGTCTTGGCAGGTATGGCAGGCTCACTTCTGTTCTGGATCTGGTGCATAGCCTTTACCTGGTTTGTTGAAGAACTAATCGATATGAAGAGACCAAAGAACATTGTTTTGATGAACTTTACCAGATTTATCATGATGGTAATTATTGGGATTTTCCTCTATTTTTTAATAACAAGAGACCTCTTTTCAGCAACTCCGAAAAATCTACTTGAGGTATGGCCCGAGGGTTATGGATTAAATCCCCTTCTTCAGACACCCCTCATGATAGTTCATCCCCCAATTGTATTTCTTGCCTACGGATTCATGGCTATATCCCTGGCCTCATCCATGGCATATCTTATCTGCAACGACAAGGATTGGGTCAAACTTACTATTAGCTGGAGCAGATGGGGCTGGCTGTTTTTGACCTTGGGTATAGGTATAGGCGGTCTGTGGGCCTATGTTGTTCTGGGCTGGGGAGGTTACTGGTCGTGGGACCCTGTTGAAACATCTTCCTTTCTACCCTGGATACTGCTTACCGCATTCCTGCATGCCCAACTCATGTTCAGAAGGAAAGGAGATTTTAAGTTCGCTGCACCTGCCCTTGGGATTTACTCGTTTGTCCTGGTAATATTTGCCACATTTACCACAAGGGCAGGAGGAATCTGGCAATCGGTGCACGCTTTTGAGGGAGCCGATATTGAGATAAATCCTTTAAACAGATTCTTTGATGCTTTAGCTGGTGATAGTGTCATATTGGGGTATTTCATCCTGATGGTGGGACTGGCAGCAATAGGAACCATATTACTGATATGGGCATTGATCAAAAGAGGGGGATTGGAGGAAGAAAGCCCCGACGGAAAGGAAGGAGGTCTTTTGGGGGAGCTGATAAATGATAAAAATCTCATGTTCATCACATTGATTTTGTTTAGTGTAACCACTATCATTACAATGCTTTTACTAATCCTCGCAGTCAATGGTTCCGATAGGGAACAGTTCGATACCAAAGTTGGTTTTTGTGCCTTTGTGGGGGTAATAATCCTTGCCACCTGTTTGATATGGAAGGACCTGGGACGAAGGGCAATGGTTTACACTATTTATTTAACTGGAGGTATATCGCTTTTATTGTGGTTCTTATTTCCAGATAAACTCATAGTTGTCACTACCATGCCATTTTTGGCTTTGGCATCCGGTGCATCCATATTCAAGATAGCAAAATCCATAAACACGAAAAGTCTGAGAGCAAGTGTTAATGCCACTGCACCACATCTTGTCCACCTGGGTCTGGTGTTTATCATAGTTGGATTTGTGGCCAGCAATTTTTTGACAACAGAGGAGAAGGTGACCCTGACAAGGGATGGACCAGGACAGGAGGTTGGGAATTACGATTTAAGATTGACAGACGGCAGGTATTATCCATGGGATTCCACTTTCACAACAATCGAGATATCACAAAATGGAAACGAGGTGGGAACAGCCGAACCCGGAGGATTGTTCATCTACAAGTTCATATTTGAGATAGGTCCCGAGTATCGACAGTATCTTCAAGATGGTAATGTCAATTTGAATTTATATTTGGTATTTCAGGAACATAATTGGTATTTGTCCTCAAATGCGATAATTTACAGGATAACAACGGATAAATGGATAATCGAGGATAGAATTAGTGCGGAAGAAATGAGATTGTATCAAATAGTGGATGAAGAAGATGAACTGAAAATATATTTCAATCCGCAATGGCGCAATGAGGTTAGGGTTAGTGGTACACCATTGGAGGATGTTTATTTAATCTATAATGACCACACCAATTCCGGTAACATAGTAACAAGTGTGGATTTAGAGGTGAAGATATTACCCTTAATGAGCCTCCTTTGGCTTGGAATGTGGCTTATGGCTATAGGGGTATTTATGAGATTGATTGTGGATTATACAAGACCAAAGAAAATCCCCGCAGGTAGGGTTGAGAAGAGAGCACAGATGAGGGCGAAAAAGGAGAAGGATACCGATTACTACGAAGATTTGATTGAAAAGGAACTTGAAGAAATGGAATAACTCCATCGAATCCTATCCTTATTAAGATTCAAAGTCAATTACAACCATCATATAGCTTGTTTTCGGCATTACATCTCCCAGATTTTCTCAATTCTGTAAAAAGTATCATCATATATAACGAATCGCAACAATACCTTTAAATTATAAAAAGACATTAGAGGCGCTAAATTAAAGGTGTGCATTACTATGTTAAAATATCAGAAGAACAAGGAAAAATGTGATCTGGCCAAACGGTGGGAGGGTCTTGATTTGGACCTTCTTACCATTGATTCCCTTGATGTGAGCATATTATGCATACTTCGCGATAACTCCAGGGTAAGCAATGCAGAAATTGCGAGAATGTTGGATACAAGTGAGGCTACAATAAGGCGCAGGATTAAGGGAATGATAGACAAAGGCATCATAGTAGGTTTTTCAACGTACATCAACTACTCCTTGATCGAGAATCCGGTAAAGGCCTACATCCATCTTAACATAAGGACAGAAGTCATGGAAGCTGTAATTGAGAAACTCAAATCGCATGATATGATGCTCGCATTATACCGTGTTACAGGCGAATACGATTTACTTTGTGTGACCCTTTTTAGCAACATGAACGGTTTGCATGAGTTTTTGGATTATTTCTTAGGAATCGAAGGAATTATTGAGACAAATACTCAAATTGTTATGAAGGCCCACAAGGGAGTTCCATGGACCGGGATTTAGGAATCAATTACAAAACCGGTTTAAATATTCTTGGGGTATTTTTCTTACCATTATTAATCGATGGTCATTTTAAAAAGAAGGGATATATTAATATCATGTAAGTTAATTTGGATAACCGCTATAAAAACATGGGGGAGAACAATTGAGACCTTTCAAATTCCTTATATCGTTTGATGAGGCTTTTTCCATTGCCCAAAATGCGGTAAAACCAATCCAAAGGAGCGAAAAAGTGAATGTAGATGAGGCGAATAACCGGATCCTGGCCCAGGAGGTTGTTGCCGAAATAGATGTCCCGTCCTACGACAGGGCCGCAATGGATGGTTATGCGGTTATTGCACAGGATACCTTTGGTGCAGGCCAGTTCTCACCAAAAGTGCTTTCCATCATCGGGGAGATTCATGCTGGTATGGTTCCTGAAAAATCCCTGTCCTCGGGGGAGTGCTTGCAGATTGCAACAGGCGCCATGCTCCCGAAAGGTGCTGATGCCGTAGTTATGATTGAGGATACGGAAAGGGAGGGAGATTCTGCCAAAATTTTCAAACCGGTTTACCCCAAAGCCAACTCCTCCGATAAAGGTTCCGATATTTCAAAAGGCACAGTAATTCTTAAGGAAGGTGAAACTATCGATCCCAGCAAGGTGGGAGTTCTTTCATCTTTAGGTCTTAAAGAGGCTCTGGTCTACGCAAAGCCAACGGTTGCTATTATCCCTACAGGGGACGAGATAGCCGAAATTGGGGGAGAACTTAGGGTAGGTCAAGTCTACAATTCCAATTCCTATACCTTAACCTGCCTTGCCTCAGATAATGGTGCCCGGCCTCAAAGGATGGAGATCGTTGAGGATACCAGCGAGGCCATTGAAAAAGCAATTAAGAAGGGGCTATCAAACGATTTTGTGGTTCTCAGTGGTGGAAGCTCTGTAGGTGAAAGGGATGTACTGGTGGATGTGATTAAAAAACTCGGCCGGGTTCTTTTTCACGGTGTTCAGGTTAAACCTGGTAAACCCGTGCTTCTGGGTGAAATAAAAGGAAAGCTTGTTTTGGGCACTCCAGGATATCCCACGGCATGTCTGATTGATGGGTATGTGTTTATGGCCCCCATGATTAGAAAAATGGCCCGCCTTCCTAAAAAAGAAAAAAAGAAGGTTCGCTCTAAATTATCCCGAAGGGTTGTCTCAACCCTGGGACGAAAGCAGTTTCTTACAGTGAAACTGAAAAATGGTGAGGCTGTCCCAGTGTTTAAAGAATCAGGTGCAATTACAAGCATGGCCCAGGCTGATGGGTATATTGAACTTGCGGCAAATCTTGATCTGGCTGAAAAGGGAGAAGAGGTGGATGTCATCCTTTTTTAAGGAGTTGGGAAGATGATTTTTGGTGTTTACGGGAAGTCCAAATCCGGAAAAACGACCTTGGTAGTCAGGTTAATTGAAACTTTGAAGGACAAGGACTACAAAGTGGGTTCTGTAAAAAATATACATGAACCCGATTTCACAATTGACACTGAGAACAAGGATACCTGGAAGCATTCCAGGGCGGGATCAAGGCTTGTGGTAGCCCACTCCAGCCAGGAGGCGGCATTTTTGGTGAATGAAAATATGGAATCTGGTGATGTGGTTGCAGCTATTAGTAACCTCTTGGATTTGGATATAGTAATCGTTGAAGGCTATTGGGATGATGAACATCCAAAAGTCGCCTTGGGGGATATCGAAGAAAAAGGAAATACTGTATTTAGATATGAAAACAACTTTGACGAGATAGTGGAATATATTGTTGAAGGTATAGAGGTAGAGAGAATCGAAAGAGAATTGCCCGGTCTTGACTGTGGTAAATGTGGTTTTGAAACGTGTATTGAGCTTGCCCAGGCAATCCATCACAAACCGAACACGTTGAACGATTGCCACTATTTCTCAGAGATAAAGGTTTCCCTGGAAGTGGACGGTAAAAAGATACCTCTGGGGAGATTTGCAAAGGACATGGTTGCAGGGACCATTGCAGGTATGATATCATCCCTTAAAGAGGTGGAGACGGGAAGGGATATAAAAATCGAGATAAGGAAATAGAGTTGCCCCTGGAATCATTTTAATGGTCGATACTTATTTAGTCTAAAAGTCCATTTTGCACTCCATGAAATCCGCAGTGATCCTTGCCGGTGGGAAGAGCAGGAGGATGGGAATAGACAAATGCACCGTTCTTTTTCATGGTAAACCACTAATCTATTGGCCATACAAGGCATTAAGGGATATTACGGATGAGGTGATCTTATCTGTTTCCAAAGACAAGGATGCCTCCTCACTAAAAACATTTTTTGGAGATGGTGTTAAAATTGTAACGGATGAACAACCTGATTTGGGACCAATATCAGGCCTTTATTCCTCATTTAAAAAGGCCAAGGGAGAATATATAGCGGTGATTGCCTGTGATTCGCCTCTGGTCAAAACCGAACTTTTTATAAAATTGTTTGAGATATCTGGGGGGGCAGATGGTGCAGTGCCATTTGTAAGGGGATTTTTTGAACCCTTTCACGGAGTCTATAAAAGAATTGCTATGTTAAATGCACTGGAAAAGGTAATTGAAGGTGGTAAAACAAGACCGAAAGACACCTATGAATATCTTGATATAGTTAAATTACACGAGGATGAAATTTTGGTATTTGATCCCGAGCTTGTTTCATTTCTCAACATAAATTCCTTTTCGGATTTGGCCCGGGTCTTTGGTATTTTCGTGGGGATGCGAAATAAAAAATATTAAGTGAGAATATTCTTGGATGATTGTGAAAATATTTGAATCAATCTCAGAATTCTATGTCCAAGAATTATTATATTGTATTTTTGATTTCAGTTCTGAGTTCTTCCTCGGATTTCCCCTCGGTCTCGATGCCTAATTCCTTGGCGGCTTTAACTAAATCTTTTTCTTTTTTCGTTTCTTTGGATTCTTTTGCCTTTTCCTCTCTGATTTCCCTTTCTACTTCCATTTTCCCTCGTTCGAACTCGCCTTTTGCCCTTCCCATGCTTTTCGCAAGCTCTGGTAGTTTCTTGGCCCCAAATAAAAGTATGATTGCTATAAATGCGATTATCAATACTTCCGTCATACCGAGCATCAATATCAGCCTCTTATTCTATATTATGCTATAACATTCCCCTATTTTAACCTTTTTGCATGTATCTAGATATAAAATAACCGATTACATACAAAAGCATCATAGGAAGGGCCACCATTAGCTGGGTTATTCCACTACCATCCGGAGTTATCACAGCTCCAAATATCACCATTGCAATAAACGCATATCTCCAATTGTCCTTCCAGAATTTGGCAGGAACTACACCTAAACGGGTCAGACTCACCATGATTATTGGCAACTCAAATACCAGTCCATAAGCTACTAGGAATAGAATCACAAAAGAGACAAAAGATTTCAATGAAAGGTATGGTGTAATCCCCATTTCAAATGTGAAACCATATAGAAAATCGATTGTAAAAGGAATGATTAGATAATAGGCAAAAGCACACCCCGTGGCAAAGAGGATGGTTGCCGGAAAGGCGGTTTTGATTATGATGGATTTTTCGTTTGGATAGAGTCCAGGAGCTATGAATTTTCCAAAGTGGTAAACGATAACAGGCATTCCAAATAGAATTCCAAGAAACAGCGATATTTCAACCTGTACAATCATTGTATCCGCGATACCTATAGGTATCAATTCGATTCTGGGATCTCTTATCAAATCTCCTCTAATTTGGTTGAAAACCTGGGTATTGATATTATTATAAAGCTCTGGGAAAGGATAGTAGAATGTTGTTCCACCAATATTCACTGGTCTCAATCCAAATATGAAACAGAATACAGCAATGGAGCAAACAGTCACAAGAACGTATATTGTGCGTTTCCTTAACTCCTCCAAATGCTCCCAAAAGCTCATTTTTAGCTCTAATGCCATAACGCATTACCTCATAATTAATGTGGCCAATATCCGCATAATCATTATGCAGTATTTATTTGTTTTTACAAATAACGGACCAGTTTGATTTAATGTTATGATTAACATTATTTAAATTTCGATACATTTATTCAAAATCATTGATTTGGATGTTGAAAAGAAAAACCTCCACTCTAAGGATTATCACTGTTATATTTTCTGTTTTCGCCAATTGTATTCTAAATTCTTTTCGATTCTGTATAAATCAATATGAGATTTAACGAATCGCAACAATAATTATAAATGGCTGGAAGGTATTATAAGTGTGATAAAATCATAGGTGTGAGGTAACTTGAAACTCCAAAGAACCAAGGAAAAATGTGAACTAGCCAGGCGCTGGGAAGGATTAGATTTGGATCTTCTTCCAATAGACAAACTGGATGTAGCCATCCTCTGTGCCCTCCGTGATAATTCTCGGGCGAGCAATGCAGAGATCTCGCGGATGCTGGATACAAGCGAGGCCACAATTAGGCGAAGGATAAAAGACATGATAGACAAGGGTATAATCGCTGGTTTTTCCACCTATATAAATTACGCATTGATCGAAAACCCGGTTAAGACCTATATCCATTTGAAAGTGAGAACCGAGAGGATGGAATCTGTAATAGAGAAGCTGAAATCCCATGACATGATGGTGGCATTATATCGTGTCACAGGTGAGTACGATTTACTTTGCGTGACGCTTTTCAGCTCCATGAACGGATTGCATGAATTTCTCGACTATTTCCTGGGAATCGATGGCATTATCGAGACAAATACGCAGATTGTGATGAAGGCTCATAAAGGGGTTCCGTGGACAGGAATTTAATTTTATACAGCCCCTATCTATTTTTATTTCAAATCGAATGGGTTAGAATAGCATCAGGAATAGGTAGATTAAAAATAAGAAAAAAAAGAAAATTAAAAGAAAGATGTGAGGTTTAATCCTCTTCTTCTTCACTTTCCTCTTCTGCCGGTTCTTCTTCCTCCATGGGTTCTTCTTCTGCTGGAGGTTCTTCTTTTGGCTCCTCAGGTGGTAGTGCCGGTGCGCCTCCTCCCTTTTTCGCAAGCATTACCCCGAGAAGCACAATGACGATCACCAGGACGATGATTAATATGAGATACATGGTGGTATCGGCTTCTTCTTCTGTTTCCTCGGCCTTGTCCGCAACCTGGGGATCGGTGCCATCAGTGTACTCCTGGAGGTTCGTCTTACCGTCGTTGTCGGCATCTGCTGAGGCATCTGCAGCGCTATTCGGATTCAGGCTGTTGTTGAGTTCCCACACATCAGGCATGCCGTCGTTGTCGTCATCAAGGTCTGTTGCATCTCCGGTTCCATCGTTGTCGTTGTCAGGTGCCAAGGTAAAGTTATGGACTACAACTTCTGCTGAATGTATCTCCAACCCGGTTTCAGTGCTTTTTTCGGTTCCAAGAATAAATGCAGAAACGCTATAGGTTCCCGGTATCATCATTACCGTATACTTCCCTGCAGAATCTGTGGTGGTTCCGTGACCATTAACAGTGATATAGGCTCCCTCAACAGGGTCATCGGATTCATCCGTAACATAGCCCATGATCTTTCCCTCGTGGAGTTCCTCGATGATCGCCGTGAAATTCTCTTTGGCGGCATTCAATAAGGCTGTTGCATATGCAGGATTGTGAGCACCTTTGCTTGCATGGTCCGCAAGTTCAAAGTCGATCATCGCCTGGGTAGCCATTGCATCGAGTTCGTCCGTCCAGGTGCCGTTATCCTCAGCCACCTGCATGAGTCCTGGTACTTCCACATGTCCATGGGACCACTCGCCAACAGATTCATGGTAAAGCTCTGTAACTTCTGCTTTTAGATCATTGAATCTTGCCTGGCTTGCTTCGACTACTTCTTCCCAGGTATCTATTTCATCCTGAAGGTCTTCTCCCCAGGCATCCCAGATTGCCATATTTGTGGTATTATAATCCTCTTCTGGCATTTCATCATAAATACTTGTGTGACAATCGACACAGCCTTCGATACTGGGTTCCATAGAATGGCCTTGAACAGCATATTCTTCAGGTGTTCCGTGTCCAGTACCCCACATATGACATTCCACACAAGATACTTCGTCCATATATGGGTAATCCTCACGATTTACTGAGGGAACTCCTTCCTCTTCAATATCCTCTTCTGAGTTTCTCATGGTCTGATGGCCTTCTTTATGGCATTCTTCACATATTTCTTCCTCATCCCATTTTAATTGGGCAGGATAAGGTGTCACGTTATGAGTATCGTGGCAGTCGCCGCAGGTAATGCCTCTCCACTCATCCAGGGTATATTCAATTTCTTCATCAGGGTTGAATTGGGACGGCGATTTGCATTCGGCGCAAGCGGAATTCAGACCACCACCGGAATTATCCTCTGGTGAATGAGCTGAAGCATTCCATCCTGGTATTTCCTCATTGCCCCATTGTCTTTCTCCACCATGACATCCTGAGGTCCCGAAACCAGCACATGCGGTGAATGGGTCACGATCGAGGTTGATTGAATCAATTCTGCTCTGTTTATCCATTGGAGCAGCCATATGGGCACTTGCCGGTCCATGGCAGTTCTCACATTGAATTTTAAGGAACATTTCGTTGTGGGGACTGTTATATTCCTGTGAAGAGTCGAAACCGCCTGACCCCTCGTCATAGCCAACCACATGACATGGTGCACAAGAGTCATTATATTTGTTCGAACCATAGACATTAGAATGGTCCTCTCCATGGTCAGTCTCTGTCCAGTTGTTCACCTGCACGCTGTGGCATGTTGAGCAGTTTTCTGCTGGTGAGCCAACATAGGTCTCTCCAGCTCTCGTCCCCCTATCTTCATCCGAGTCTGCTGCTGCAACTATTGCGATCACAACTACTAGCGCAAAAAATCCTAACAGTACTAACAGATTTCTTTTGTTCATAACTATTCCCCAATCTCAACCCAAGAATGTTTCAGGGTAGGTACAGAAATAACGCTATATAAAAGTTATCATAAATGGTATGACTAATTATCGATAATATATTAACGGAATTCGTATTGTTGTTGTTATTTATTGATAAATAATAAATCTTTTTAAATAAAATATAAAGAATCAAGACT
>CBDVCK010000010.1:0-28478 GCA_965372465.1 uncultured Thermoplasmata archaeon
GTGGGGGCCGAAATGAACTATGCTGAAAATCTGCTTCGGCATCGGGATGATCATCTTGCTTTCATTTTCAAAGGAGAAAATCTAAAGGAATCCAGGATGAGTTATTCTCAACTCTATGATACAGTTGGGCGCCTGGCTAAATCTCTTAGGGATTTGGGAGTTGAACCAGGAGATAGAGTTGTTGGTTACATGCCCAATATGATAGAGACTGCTGCTGCCATGCTTGCTGCAACTACAGTTGGTGCAACCTGGGCATCCTCTGCAACTGATATCGGGCCCAATGCTGCTTTGGACCGCTTCGGCCAAATCGAACCCAAGGTCATGTTCACAGCTGACGGGTATTTTTACAAGGGGAGAACCTTTAACACCCTACCAAATGCAGTGAAAGTTGTTGATGGGATTCCCTCGATTGAAAAACTCGTTGTGGTTCCCTACACGGAAGAGGAGCAAGATATTGGAAATATTGAAAAGGCTGTGCATTACAATGAGTTTCTTTCTTCGGAAAGTGGAGGAGGCATTCAATTCGAACAGATGCCTTCTGATCATCCAGTGTATATCATGTTTTCTTCAGGAACCACAGGCAAGCCAAAGTGCATGGTCCAGGGGACGGCAGGTATACTAGTAAATCACCTCAAGGAATTGGTTCTTCATACTGATTTAAGAAAGGAAGATGTGCATTGGTTCATTACAACTGCAAGCTGGATGATGTGGAACTGGATGATGAGTTCATTGGCTACCGGAAATACATTGGTTTTATTCGATGGAAATCCGAATTTTCCGGATATTGGAGCTCCATGGAAATTGATTCAGGATGAGAAAGTGACTATGTTCGGATGCAGCGCAACCTATATCAATTATTTAAGGAGCCAGGGAATTAGCCCGAAGAAGGATTACGATCTTTCAGCCTTGAGGGAGATATGGCAGACTGGCTCCGTTCTTTTACCTGAAGGATTCGAGTATATCTACAGTGAGATCAAGGAAGATTTGCACTTCAATTCAAGCTCTGGTGGAACAGACATCAACGGCTGTTTTTGTACAGGAAGCCCTATTCAACCTGTATATGCAGGTGAGTTGCAAGGACCTGGATTGGCAATGAAGATAAACTCATACGGTCCGAATGGAAAACCGGTGGTTGATGAGCAGGGAGAACTTGTGTGTGAAGCACCTGCTCCACCCATGCCACTTTACTTCTGGAATGATTCCGATGGAAAGAAGTATCACAATGCATATTTTTCAGTCTATCCAGGCATTTGGCGTCATGGTGATTATGTCACTTTCAACAGTAAAACAAAGGGAATTGTTTTCTTTGGTAGATCGGATTCCCTTCTCATGCCTTCAGGAGTCAGGATAGGTACTTCCGAGATATATAACCAGGTGGAAGAACTGGAAGAAATTGCAGACAGCCTGGCAATTGGGCAGAAATGGAAGGAGGACCAGAGGATTATTTTGTTTGTGAAACTCAACGAGGGGTCCAATCTGGATGATGAACTGAAGAAGAAGATCAAGGTAACATTGAGGACAAATGCGTCTCCTAGGCACGTTCCGGCTTTGATTCTCGAGGCACCCGATATTCCCTACACTTTCAGTGGCAAGAAGGTGGAGAGTGCGGTTACGAATATAATAAACGGGAGAGCGGTTACGAATAGGGATGCTCTGAAAAATCCTGAATCCTTGGATTATTTTGAGAGGGTTGTAACAAATCTACAGAATTAACTGAAGGACCCAATAAAGGATTCTAAAGACTTCCCACATCAGACTCCATAAATTATAACAAATATAAATTTCTTTTATATTTCGTATAATTCTTATAATTGAGTCGAAATGGTGGAAGAGCTTAGGAGGCCAATGTGGTGACTACCAGTCGATTATATCCGATCCATCTACCCATACACAATACTTTCCACGGTATAGCTATTTCTGAGGAAAGCTTATTTTCACTTTTATATAATGAATTGTATCTTTGTTCACATTTATGTTCCAGAATAATGATTAGGGTTCATATGTCCCAAAACCTTTAAATCACACAGGATATTATCAATAACGGTATCAAAATGAAACGTAGAGTCGAAATCATAGTAAAGGGAGAAGTGCAGAAGGTAGGATACCGTGATGAAGTGCAGAAAACCGCAAGAAGCTTGGACATTAAAGGATATGTTGAGAATCTTCGAGACGGCAATGTTCTAATCGTTTGTGAGGGAGAAAATAAAAGCATGGATGAATTTCTTGAGAAAATTCGTATTAAGAAACATTTTATAGATGTAAAAGAGGTAAATGTAACCAAAGAAAGCGATTACAAGGGTGAATTTGAATATTTTGACATAAAATATGGTTCTTTGGAAGAGGAATTGGGGGAGCGCATGGGCACAGGCATTGTGTATGCCGGAGCCACATGGACGGAGACCAAGGCCGTAAGTGAAGATATTAAAGCGATGCATGTGGATTTAAAAGAAGGCTTTGAGAAAACACACCAGGATTTGAAGGAAGGGTTCAAGACTACACGCCAGGAATTGAAAGAAGGTTTTAATGGCACCAGAAAGGACATCCAGGCGATGCATACGGATATGAATAAAAATTTCCAGAATCTGGATAATAAATATCATAAGGTTTCAAATAACCTAGAATCCCTCAACGAGAATCTCACAAGGGTTGTGGATGGACTTGTAGTCCTAATTAAAGAACATATTGAAAGGGAAAATAAATAGTAATCAACTCCTTCCTTTGATCTTCTTCATATCTTCTACCAGTTTCTTTTTATGTTCCAGATATTCTGTCTCATTAATCTGGTCGGTGGCAAGGAGGATGTCGAGTTCCCTGTGCTTTTGGTTGTAGAAGTTGTTCACATCATCATCTATTGAATCCAGAAGTTGGAGGCACCCGTTTGATAGTTCGTACTTAATAATGGTCCTGTCGCTGTTTTTGGATACGCAGGGTTTGGGTTCAACAAGGCCGAGCTTCTTAAGCTTTTTCAGGCGTTTGTCCACAGCGACCCTGGATATCCCGAATTCCTTGGCCATCTCTTTTGGGTGTTTGGCTCCTTCTCGAAGGGAGTTTATTACGTCTGCGTTTGAAGATATGGCCTCTAAAAGCTCCATACTTCCCCGATTCATGTAAATGGCAATATATCATGTCAGTATTTCAAAGTTTTTGTGGGTTTTAACCTGGATTTTATACGCTTTTAACCCCAAGGTTGAAGAAATTAACCCGAGGCTTTTGAGCTTTTAAACCCGAGATTTGATGATGTATATAAACTCACATTTCGATTAGGGTGTGAGGTGCTTGAAATGATAGGAAGCAACATAAAAAAAGTGTTTATCTGGCTAGTGATTTGTGCGCTTGGAATGCAGATGATACCTGTATCTATTATGGGAGATACTTGGGTTCAAACGACTCAGGAGGATTTTGAGGGTGGGGAGACCTGGGATACGAATGTGACTTTGAGTCCGGGGAATATAACATTGGAGCCCAGTCCTATTGATTGGATAAAGGCTCAGGGAAATCCCATTATCGATATGGGTCCAGAAGGGACCTGGGATGATGCAGGTGTGAACTTCCCAAAGGTGATTGATAACGGTCCAGGCTACCAGATTTGGTACACAGGAAATGATGGTTCTCAAAAATATATTGGATATGCAGAATCCGATGATGGATACACATATTTAAAATACAGTAAGAACCCGATTCTTGTTAATGGTTCAGCCGGTACTTGGGATGATGATAGCGTAATGGGACCCGCGATTATATTCAATGGCTCAGGATATCAGATGTGGTATACAGGTTTTGACGGTTCAAATCTGCGTATCGGCTATGCGACTTCACCCGATGGAATCAATTGGACAAGATATGGAAGCAATCCTGTTTTGGATATCGGTCCTAATCCTTGGGATAATTCCCATGTAGGTTATCCTTCAGTGATATTCAATGGTTCAGGATATCAGATGTGGTATTCTGGATATACTGCAACTAATTATAATATTGGTTACGCCTCTTCCCCTGATGGTATTTTATGGACTAAATATTCAGGAAACCCAGTACTAATCGGCGATTTCGGTCAATGGGATGAAAAAGACATTGCTAATCCAACCGTTTATTATAATGGTTCAGAGTATCTTATGTGGTATCAGGGATTTGATGGACCTGGTAATTCAGATATCTACAAAATCGGTCTAGCAACATCGCCTGATGCGTTAACTTGGACAAAATCTACTTTTAATCCGGTTCTTCAACCTGGAGATTCAGGTTATTGGGATGACAGAAATGTATTCAATCCTAATGTAATATTTAAGGATAATAAATATCGGATGTTCTATGCCGGAGAGAAGAACGGGGAATTAAAACTAAGAATTGGAAGTGCAGAATCATTTGATGGAATCAACTGGACAAAAAAAGCAAAAAATCCAACATTAGATATTGGACAAGTTGGTACCTGGGATAGTGTTGAAGTATACGGCCCTTGTATTGTAAAGGATGGTTCGGAATATAAAATGTGGTACACGGGGGCAGATGGAACCGATGTTAGATTGGGATATGCAAATTCAACAGATGGTGAGATATGGAATAGACCAAACCTTGGTTTAATATCATACGGAGGAAATACAAACAATAACATTGTGCTTGATATTGGTTTACCAGGAGAGTGGGACGATGATTCCCTTCAAGGCCCCACAGTGATTATAGATGAAGATGAACCCATTTTCAAATATAAGATGTGGTATGCTGCAAAAGGGATCATCCTTAGGATAGGGTATGCTTATTCCTCTGATGGATTCTCATGGATAAAATATAATGATCCTATTACGATGGTTCCCCCATACGAATTCAGTGATCCTGTTCTAGATCTAGGCTCATCCGGAGAATGGGATGATTCTCATGTGCTTTTCCCCAAGGTAATTAAAGAAGACAATGAATTTATAATGTGGTACGGGGGCGATGACGGTTCCGCCAATTATAAAATTGGTTTTGCTACATCCCTAGATGGGATCAACTGGACGAAACATCCGATGAATCCTATTTTACGTCCTGGGCCCGCAGGACAATGGGATGAACAATATGTAATTTGGCCACACATTCTTAAAGAGGTCAATATCTATCGGATGTATTATCAAAGTGGAGGTGCAAATTATAAAATCGGATATGCTGAATCACTGGATGGTATAAATTGGACTAAACTATCCGATAATCCAATCTTAAATATTGGGCATGATGGGACTTGGGATAGATTACGGGTGGGCCATCCCTTTGTATTAAAAGATGGATATGAATATAAAATGTGGTTCAGCGGTCATGACGGATCGCGTTGGAGAATAGGTTTTGCAACAGGCGCTTACGGGTCCAAATTTAAAAAAGAACCTTCAAATCCTGTTCTCAATTTAGGACCTTTAGGAAGTTGGGATGATTATGGGATCGGAGCTCCTTCTATCTTATATCAAAATGGAACTTATAAAATGTGGTATGTAGGGACAGAAGGTGGACCTAACACAGATAAAATCGGCTATGCTACATCTTCCGATGGTTTAGTATGGAGCAAATACTACCAAAATCCGGTTCTCAAACCAAGTCCCCCAGAAACATGGGATGATACTTTAGTAGGTTATCCCTCTGTGATATTTAATGGTGCGGAGTATCTTATGTATTATAATGCGATTACATTCGTCGGTGATCCCAATGGGAAAATAGGCATAGCAAATTCCAGTGATGGTATTAATTGGATAAAATATCCCCTTAATCCCATAATTGATCTTGGTCCCCCTGGTTCATGGGATGATAGTTCTATTCACGATTGTTCAGTTGTCTACCATGATGGCTTATATCGAATGTGGTTCACAGGGTCACCGTCAGGTGGAATTGACGCAGCTGAAATAGGATATGCAACATCTCTTGATGGGTATAATTGGAGTAAATATCCAGGCAACCCTGTTTTTAATAAAGGCGGAGGAGGAGCTTGGGATTCTTCATTGGTTGCACTTCCAAGTGTATGGTACGACGGAAACGAATACCATCTCTGGTACACTGGAAGAGATGCTGGAGGCAATTTTAAATTCGGATATGCCAACTCAGACGATGGCATCAATTGGACAAAAAACCCAGATAATCCTATTCTATCCCCCGGTAGTGGTGGAAGTTGGGACAATTTATTGATTTTAAGTCCAAACGTTGTTAAAATTAACAATTCATTTAGAATGTGGTATGGTGGATCAGATGGAAGTCAAGATAGAATCGGTCATGCAATATCTTATGATGGAGTCAATTGGACAAAAAGAGCAGTGAATCCTGTTATGGATGTTGGGGAACCCGGTTCTTGGGATGACAATCATGTGAATATGCCATCAATCCATTTTGATGGTTCGACTTATAAAATGTGGTATGGTGGTTATGATGGAACCAACTATCAAATAGGATATGCCACCTCAAACGATGCGGAAAATTGGGTGAAAGAATCAAATAATCCCGTGTTAAGTTTAGGGCTATCTGGAGAATGGGATGATTATCATGTTTCTGATATGGATGTTCTATTTAATGGAACGGAATATAAAATGTGGTACTCAGGACACGATGGAACAAATTACAAAATTGGATATGCTACGTCTAATGATGGGATTAACTGGGTAAAACACGGAGGAAATCCTATACTATCGCTCGGTTCTTCTGGATCGTGGGAGGATGAGGGGGTGAGTTCGCCTTCAATCTTCTATGATGGTTTTTCTTACAAGATGTGGTATACAGGATTCGATGGAGCGAATCGGAGAATTGGATATGCGACATCTTCTAACGGTATCAATTGGACAAAATATGCAGGAAATCCGGTAATTAATTTGGGTTCTTCCGGTGCTTGGGATGAAACAGATTCTTATCACCCAAATGTTATCTTTGAGGATGGATTATATAAACTGTGGTACGCAGGGGACGATGGTGTGAATTGGGGAATGGGATTTGCAACATCTTATGATGGTATAAACTGGATAAAATCAAAAATAAATCCAATTCTCAAATCCGGCCCTGTAGGAACTTGGAATGATGATCGAATATATTGTCCAACAATAATAAAAAATGGAACTGCTTATAGGATGATATTCTCAGGATATGATGGAACTATTGTAAGAATGGGTATTGCAACCTCAGATTATACCTCTACAGGTACCTTCGAATCCTCCATCTACGATTCCGGTAATTCAGGTACTTTCTGGAATTCCATTAGCTGGAATGAAACCTTACCTCCAAATACATTGATAACGCTTTCGGTTAGAACCGGCAACACTCCACAACCAGATTCAACTTGGACTAATTGGACTGAAGAGATTTACGATTCCTTTGGGTCAATTATTTCACAACCCCGCAGCAGATACCTCCAATATCGCGCTACCTTGATTTCACTCGATGCAAAACACACTCCAATTTTGGAAGATGTCACTGTCAATTACGATCTAAATGAAGCATCTGCACCCATACTTGTGTCCCCATCAAACGACCTTTGGACTACCAACAACATTCCCACCTTCACTTGGAATTTCAGTGACCCGAATTTCGATTTCCAATTACAATACAATTTGGAAATCGATGAGGATCCAATGTTTGGAGGTGTCGTTAACATGAGTGTATACGTTTTTACATCCTTGGAAGAATGGATTTCAGTATTCATTATTCCTGACGGCACATGGTATTGGCGTGTTAGAACCATGGACCACTATGAATTATGGAGTGACTGGAGCGAGAATCGCTCTGTTAATATCGACACAACACCCCCTGCATCACCAACACCCGTCATTGCTCAACCTGATACATGGACAAACGTCAATTCATTCACCGTGAATTGGACCGATCCAAGTGATTTTTCAGGTGTAAAACCCGGAGCCTGGTACAAGATCGGTTCCCCGCCAACGTCAAACTCGGATGGAACCTGGCAGGCTGCAAACCCCATCACAGCCACCAGCCTTGAAAGTCAACAGACAATCTACATCTGGCTTGAAGACAACCTTGGAAATGTTGATTTCCAGAATAATGCCACAACAGTTCTTTATCTTGATACAACCCCGCCATCCACCCCTATTAATTTGGGAGCAGTTCCTGACTCGTGGACTGGCTCGAATTCATTTTCCATCAATTGGACGAACCCCGCAGATGACTCAGGAGTGAAGGTAGGAGCATGGTATAAAATAGGGTCCCCTCCAACCTCCAACTCAGATGGAACATGGACTGATGTGAGGCCATTTACGGTTACAAGTTCGGAAGGTCAACAGCTCATATATGTTTGGCTTGAGGATAATGTTGGGAATGTTGATTATTTGAATAATGCAACAGTTTCCCTTTATCTGGATACTACACCACCAAATGCATTCACACCCACAGCAGATCCAAGTGGCTGGACATCCAATGACCAACCCACAATTACCTTTTTAACAACCGATTCTGCAAGTGGAATAAGCCACTACGAGGTTCAGGTTGATACCGGTTCTTTTTTCACACAAACCAGCTCATACACAATACCTTCACAAACAGATGGAACACATACAGTTACAGTTCGAGCCTATGATAATGTCGGTAATTACCGAGATGGAACCGTAGACATATATATTGATACAACAGCACCCGAAGCATTCACTCCCGCAGCTGACCCAAGTGGCTGGACTACAAATGATCAACCCCAGATCACATTCTCTACTACTGATGCAACAAGTGGAGTCAGCCATTATGAGGTTGGTATTGATGGCGGCTCTTTCACAATCCAAACAAGTCCATACACATTACCTTCCCTATCCGATGGTACTCATACAATTACCGTTCGAGCATATGACAATGCTGGAAATTACAGAGAAGGAACAGTTGAGATTTACATAGACACAACATGTCCATCAGTGCCGTCAGAAGTGGAAGCCACACCAGATAGTTGGACACAAACGAATTCATTTGTAATAGAATGGACCAATCCCACAGAGACTGATACTTCGGGAATCAAGGTCGGTACATGGTTCAAGATCGGAAGTCCACCCACATTGAATTCGGATGGAACATGGATTGGAGACAAACCGATTACGGTAACGAGCCTAGAAGGCGAACAGGTAATCTACATCTGGCTGGAGGACAACATCGGGAATGTGGATTATAATAACTATGGAACCACAACTTTATATCTTGACACAACACCACCCGGGCCTCCAACAAATGTTACCGCATCCCCAGGCTCCTGGGCTTTTGTAAATTCATTCAACATTGATTGGATAAATCCATCAGACGATTCCGGAATAAAAACAGGTGTGTGGTACAAGATAGGCGCTCCCCCGACCTCGGACTCAGATGGAACATGGGTAGCAGACAAACCCATTACAGTAGCTGGCTCCCAGGGAGAGAATACGATTTATATCTGGCTGGAGGATAATTTGGGAAACAAAAATCATCTCAACTTTGGCTCCACTCTCTTTTATTTGGACAGTATGGCACCTAATATTACCCATACTCCAGTTACACATGCGAAAAAAGGAGAGGCTATAACGATCTCTGCCACCGTAATCGATAATATCGGGGTAAAGAATGTTACATTACATTATAAAAAGCAGGGAGATGAAAGTTTTGAGAGCATCCCTATGAGCAAAGAGGGTGATGTATATTCCGCGGATATCCCCTCCTCATTTGTGACAGAAAAGAAAATCGAATACTACATCTCAGCAAGCGACGAGATCAACACTGCAACTTATCCCAGTTCAGGTGCAACTACAGATTATTTACCAATCGACGTGGAGGATGAAGATGTTCTATTCCTTCCTTCATGGTTATGGCTATTACTGGTGCTGTTCATAATACTCGCATTAATGATTCTTTTTATGTCCCTCAGGAGGAGCGATGAAGGAGGGGAAGTTGGGGTATCGGAGGAAGAACAGGAAATTGGTGCCGAGGAAAGTGAATCCCCGGTAGAGGAATCCGCAGTTATTGGAACTGAGGAGGAAGGCGGATTAGGGGATTTAGAAGAGGAGCCACAACCTCAAGAACAACCATCACCTGAGGAGGAATCAGAACTCGTAAAGGGTAAGGAACTAACGGGGACACCCCTACCCCCAAAACCAGGCCAGATTCCTCCTCCACCAGCCCAAGACATAGCGGATGATGAGATATTCAATATGATTAAGGCAAAGTTCCAAGAAGGCAAGATATCCGAAAAAACCTTCGAAGACTTCAAAAAAAGGTATAATAAAGAATAACTTCCTCAGTCCAGAATTTGATAATTGCTGCGAAAGATAAATACCTTCCAGGCCTCCTTTTCAAATATGATATTCATGACTAACGAGAAAGCCCCGCCTATCATCGGAGCAGTTTTGCTTGCCCTTGGAATAGTAGTGTTGTTCTTCACTTTCTATCAGACGATGTTGCTTGCCCAGAGTCCTGGAGAGTACTTTCGGGAGCAGTTTCCGGAAGAGGAGGAGGAAGCCCAGGGACCAGAAGCCAGGTTTTCATGGAACTCGGACGGCCTGGATGCCTGGTTCATTGATGAGTCAGAGCAGGGTGATGTCCCCATTACCATGTGGGAATGGAATTTCGGGGACGGTTCAACAAGCAATGAGCAGAATCCCTCATATACCTTTAATTCAGACGGCAATTATAGAGTAAGGCTGAGAGTCGAGGATCAAAACGGTCTTTCAAGCTCTGCAGATACTGACTTGTATGTGGACCGCCAGAATCAAAATAACGGAGAAAGTGAAGGAGATTTTGGTGGATTTGATCTCAGTATGGGAAATTTCGCACTTCCCTTTGCAGCAGCCCTCTTGGTAGGTATCCTGTTCTTAGTGATGTACCTCGTGGGAGCTTCCCTTGTAAAAGCCGGTTGGAATCTATTAAAACCCGGTCCTTCAACAATCAAGATGAAGATAAAACCGAAAAAATTGGAAGTCGAGCAGGCTGTACAGGAGCCAATGTATGCGGCTCAATCTGCTCCTGCACAAGCTCCAGTTGCAGTCCAACAAAATCCAGTATATGCTCCCCAGCCAACGTCAGCTGCAGTTATCGCATCCATGCAGTCATTACCTGCGAATTCTCAAGCCCAGGCACAGAACAATCAACCATCTTATGCTCAATCGGGTCCTGCGAGCTATCCTCAGGGATCACCTACCCAGCAACAGGCATCCCCCCAATCAAACCTGACCACGTTTCAATCTATGCCTGTAAATGATACCCCACAAAATGTAGAACCAAGCACACCGCAACAATCAAACAATACCAACCCGCAGCAACCTGCTGACAATACACCCCCATCTCAGAATTATCCTATTAACCAAGAAGAAGGTCAAACAAACCCTCAAACAGTGTCAAATATAGAGCCCCAAAAGGCAGGTGAGCAGGGGCCCATTTTACCTCCGCAAGGACCGCAACCTGGGCCAAATCCAGCAAGACAAGCAACATCCAATCCTCAAAAAGGGAATGCTAAACCGAATACTTCCCAACAGACACAAAGAAGAGCCTCCACAAGACCTGCCCAGTCAAATAACAGAAGACAACAGACAAAAAGAAATCCAGCAAATCAGGGCAAGGGAAAAGCCAAAGGTAGAGGCAAAGGAAAAAAAGGAAAGAAAAGGAAATAAATATCTAGAAACATCATGAAGTAAGCTGCAAAAGATTTATATTTGCAAGAATCTTAAGAATTGTACAATGAGGAAGATATTAGCAGTGATTATCCTAATTCTATTGCTATTCATTCAGGGTGTAGAAGGGGAAGATTATATAAGTAACCCTTCAAACATTCCACTTATTGAGATTTCTAAATTACCCTCTCCTCTAAATGCCAGTGACGATAGTTTTTTGAACTTCTCAATCGAAAACAGATATGAGAAAGATATGTCAAATATCACATTGACAGTTGAGGTTTTTGAGTATGCGACAAAAGATGAAAACATACCAATAAATGAGCTTTCCCATCCACCGTTTTTAGGTAATGAATTAATTTACATTCATGAAATTCAAAATTTAGCAAATGGAACCCAAGAGTATATTCAAATTCCAGTAACTTCAGCCGCAAATACTAAAAAAGGCGTTTATTTTATGAGAACACAACTTGCTTTCACTTATGAAAACACCTCATACACCATGAAATCTAAAAGCCATTTTTCAATAGAGGACTGGGCAAGCGCTACAAGAGCGCCTTTAAGCGACAATGAAGAAGAATTGTATTATTCAGGCAAGGTTAGTATTACATATCTTGATGTGGATGGTATAATCCCTGACTCTTCTTTTTGTGTTGAAGATGGGAGCGAATCGGTTGAGGGGAAAATTATCACACTCATCATTTGGGGGATTGTAGGTGTGATTCTGTCGATTTTGATTATCGCGGTTATCATTCTGTTTATTAAAAGAAAATATCCAGGATTGGAAGGGAAAAAGCTCAGGGCTCTGATGATTATAATATTTACAATATGTCTTGCTTTTTCACTTACCGTTTCATGGGTATTTTGGGAAAAGGAAACCTCATCCACAAAGGATTCGGACTATGGCTTTATGCCAGATTCAGTCTATTATCCGATGTACAATACCGCAATTTACTCCCGCTATAAAACAACAGGTTCGATTTTGGCAAATGATTTGTACTTTGCAGAGAAAATATCTGAAATATCAGGAAAACCTTTTAAACTAAATAATGAAAGTGAAAGGGATTGGGTCACAATAATGAGTAATTATTGCGATGATGTCTCTTCAAACCTGATCGAGGAATACGAAATAGAGTATGCAATTGGCAGCAAAACCTTTCCAAGGCATTTCTATGCATATAGAAGAACCTATTATTCGCGCTTTTTCGCTTCACTACATGAGGAACGATACAAGATCTATGAGAACAACTATATGAATATCTGGTATGTTTATCCAGAATGAGAGGTATATTTCCTGGGGCTCCCCTTGAATATTGCTTTTTAGTACATCCTTGTAAATTTCTTGTTAAACTCCAGATCCCCAGAGAGCACCCTATTTCTAAAGATCATCCCTTTTGGGAAGTGCACGACCCAGGCCCAGTGCCAGGCAAGGACAATGATTGGAATGATAAAAAATAATCTGAAATTATTTTTGGTTTTAGCGCATTTTAGGGCATATCCAAGGTATACAGCCAAATATCCCAGGATCATTAACAGGACCAGGTAGAATAGAATTGGAGCGGCAAAAGAAGCAACAAGAAGAAATGCAAGGAATGCAAATGCCAGAAATGGAAGAGGCTGAACAGGTCTGAAAAGCTCGGGATGGATTTTGTTTGCAATAGGCTGGCTTACTGCATAGCGTCTTTGCTGTTTGTAGAATCCAGTGATTGAAGATCTATGATGATGCTTTACAAGAGCCTCAGGGATATATTTTAGTTTGAAACCTTTTTTCAGTATCTTGATGTTAAGCTCGGGGTCATCGCAGGATATTATGCGGGTGTCAAAACCTTTGATCTCGTCAAGGACATGCTTGCGGTATGCAGTATTTCTACACACTGTTGTGTAGACATCCGAGCCACTTACCTTCTCTTTTTGGTAGGGATTTTTGCCAAATAGGGGAACAACATCAAATGAAGGGCCCTGCACATCGATACATCCGATTGCGGTAGTGATAAGGGATTTATCTGCATTGTCATTTGGCCCACCCACGCCCGCAACATCGTCCTCGAATCCGTCCATGAGATTGGATAGCCAATCAGAAGGAACAACCATGTCCCCATCCGTAATCGCGATGTACTCCCCTTTTGCATGGGCAAAGGCTTCGTTTCTCCCCACCCCGACAAGTCCTTCCTTTTCATAGAATCTTATTTCTGGTTCATTTGTATTTTCCGCAATAACAAGCACTATATCTTTTGTGCGATCCCTTGATTTTCCATCAACCACTATGATTTCGTATTTTTCTTTTGGATAATTAAGGGCAATTAAAGATTCCAGGCACTCCTTTATGGTCCTCTCTATGTTCAGGACAGTCATGACCACAGAGACGAAGGGTCTTTCATCCTTGCCTTGATGTTCCATATCCATTTCTCACCTGTTCGTGCGCATATTACCTTATGGTATATCTCATTTTTGATTTATAAGAGTAAAATTTATAGATACTATCCCGTCACCTTTACCCCCTCCCCCCTCTCAACAATTGAAAAATGCAGAAAAACAGGAATTAAGAGGGGATTTGCCGCCAATCCCGTAAGAGGTAAATAAATCGAAACAGTGAAATAGTTGTATAATTTGTAACTCAGAGAAATCATGCTGATATCCATCCTAATCACAGTAAGAAACGAGGAGAGGAATCTTCCCGACCTTCTTGACAGCCTGGTTGCTCAAGAGCAGCCATTGGAGATCATCATTGTGGACTCTGCAAGCCAGGATAGAACCGTTGAAATCGCAGAGGATTTTGCAAAACGCCACGATTTTATCAGGATCTACCAGCACGGGGGAACCAGGGGTGAGTCAAGGAATTTCGGTGCCAAAGTAGCCAAAGGAGAGGCCCTGGCCTTTATCGACGGCGACTGCATTGCCCATCAATCCTGGATAAAGGAGATGAGGGAAGGACTGCAAAACGGGGACATAGTGGCTGGTAAGACCATTAATATCGGGAACAAGGCATTTGAAGACCTTGACAGAGTTGAACTGTTATACAAAGGATTCGACCTTACATATCCCAGCTGCAACCTCACTTATAAGAAAGAAATATTTGACAAAATAGAGGGATTCGACTCCTGGTTCAGAACCGCAGAGGACATCGATTTGAATTACAGGGCAGTGGATGGCGGTGCCCGCCTTATCTACAATGAAAATGCAGTGGTGTACCACAGAACGCGAAGCAACCTTCTGGGGTTCTTTAAACAGGCTTTCTGGAACGGTTTCGGGAGAAAGCAGCTCACTTTGAAGCACGGCAGATTGTGGAACAACTACCGTCCCGTAGAGATGTTAAAGGCGCATATCACTTTCTGGTACCTGGCAAGATTGGGAATTGCGCTTCTAGGCTACTTCACATGCAAGTTCTTTAGAAGGAGAAAGTTCGGGCTCCAGAAGGGTTGAATTGAGGAAGAATCGGCAATATCTCTCGTAAAAATGCGGTTTTTCAATCATTTTCATAAATATGGTAATGCTCACATTCAGCAGAAATCATTAAATAATTTCATAATTTACCCACGCAACAGGCGATGAATTGAGGGTATCCATAATTATTCCCACAATGAACGAGGAGGAGTCCATAGGCGAGGTAATGGACACAATCCAACAGGCTATGAAGGACTTTGAAGGGGGATACGAGGTTCTGGTGGTGGATACAGAATCAAAGGACAGGACTGTTGCGATCGCCAAATCCAAGGGAGCCAGGATAATAGCTGAGCCCAGAAGAGGGTACGGAAGAGCTTACAAGACGGGATTTGAAAGGGCAGAAGGGGAGGTTTTGGCCACCCTGGATGCGGACTGCACCTATCCTGCCGAGGACATCCCTGGCTTGGTAAAGATGCTTGAGGAAGAGAATCTGGATTTTATTACCACTGACAGGCTGTCCAAAATGGATTCTGGAGTGATGTCTGCAAAACATAAGCTCGGAAACTGGATATTGAAAGTGACCACCAATATCCTTTTTGGTATGCATATCAGGGATTCCCAATCAGGGATGTGGGTTTTCAGAAAGGCCATCCTTGAAAAAATAGAACTCACAAGCGACGGCATGCCGCTTTCCGAGGAAATCAAAATCGAGGCCTGGAAGAAAGGTCTTCGCGCCAAGGAAGTGCCCATAATATATCAGATGAGAAAGGGCGAGGTAAAGCTTCAGAGCTGGAACGATGGATGGAGAAATTTAAAGTTCCTTTTTTCTAAGCGATTTGGCAAGGCTAAAAAATCTAAGTAAGCCTTAAATTTTAACGATATTCGAAAATACCTGCTTGTCCTACTCTCTTCTTTTTTTGGGATGCAACTTTCTGATCAATACCGTCTTGCGAGGGGAACCTGAGAGTCCCGTACTGTCCACCACCTCCGGGAAGCAGCATAACCCGGCCTTCCCGAAATGCAGAAATAGCTTGGGTCACGCGTTTATCAGTTACTTTTTGAATATCCTCCATTTTGGAATCCACAAGTACCTTAACTTCAGATCCGAATTCATCCACCAGTTGAGACCACAACCTAGTTACTGTCTTCGTTTTCGGGGATTTTATGCCTATTGCTTTGGATATGATCTCGGCAAGAGGAATCAAATGAATATAATTTGGTCTATGTGGTGGGTGCTGCGCAGACTCATAGGTCGCAAGCTCGTTGATTCTGTCCTTTACACCTTTTTTTATCCTGCCTTTACATTTTGAACATTTCCATTTCTGCATGATGGCCTCTCTGAGGTTATAGTGTGTAAAGCACCTGATACAGGCGCTCTCGTTGTACTTTCCCTCCTGGGGAGGCAGACCCACATTCAAAACAGGTTTCCTGCCTCCTTTTCTTAAAAGCGCCATTTTTACTTCTTTAAAGGTGCTATCCTTCATCTCGAACCTTGTGAACTCCCTTGCAAGTCTTATGGGGTATGGGGAATGGGCATCCGAGTTTGTCAAGAAGGTAAGTCTCGCAAGCTCCCCTATTCTATCTGCATAATCGGTATCTGCAGATAATCCCAGTTCCACAAAGGATACATAATTCTCCATATCCTCATAACAACCTTTCAATGAATCGTGGTACGCATACAGGGCGGTCCAGGGTGTGAAGGCGTGACAAGGACCGATAAGGGCATCTACGTCCTTTGCAAATTGAGCAATCTCGGCTCCATTTTTTCGAACATTGGGTCTACCGTCGGAATCGATATTCTTTGAAAATGGTTTGACCTTTTCACGAAAATCCAAAGCTGAAGATGTGGACGGAAAAAATAGGAGGTGATGCACCCTTTTATTATCTTCAACCTCGGAACTTAAAATGAATCTAGTGCCCTTCATCTCGAACGTGCCCTCATCAACCTTTTGCATTGTTTTAATCTCATCCATCCATTTTGAGTGAAGGCAGTCACCTGTTGCCAGGAGATGGATTCCTTTTTTCTTGGCCTCTGTGCCGAGTAAAGCGATGCTCATGAACTTGCTGGAGCCTATTGAATATTTGCTGTGGATATGCAAATCACAATCGATCTTCATAAAAGCACGCTACCTAATGGATAAGCCTCAGTAAATAGGTTTTCATAACCCGCCTTTCACCCGTTTCATTCCAAAATAGTACTTGACTACCAGTATAAAACCTATAATTTCAAAGCCGATGAGACCCAGTTTAAAGAAGAAGAGAAAATCGTAAACATCGGTGTTCAAGGTTAAATCCACCTTTATCTCCTCATCATCTGAGTACGCATAAACTGTGATGTTATCCGAGGCTGAGCTGTACGAGGCCTTAACATCAATCAGATCACCTTCCAGGTACCAGTTCGGCTCCAGCTCAACCGAGTAACCTTTTTCATTGGTGGTTTTATTGATGGTCTCATTTGTCCTCAGATTTTTGATCTTGACTTTGGCACCAATAATGTTGATTTTATCTTTGTTAAGGATCTTTCCCTTAATCGTAAGAGGAGAGACAGGAATATTTGGTTTGACATCCAGAAGCTCAACGATTTCGTTATTACTCTCATTTATCTCTTTTACCTCGTTTTCACCATCTATGACGATTGACATATCACGTTCACCGGCTCTTGCACTCCACTGTGCAAAAACGCTCTTTTCCACCCCCACCTCCAATATATCTATTGATTCGGTTTTTATTGGGTTATCCCCTTCAAAGAATTCGATTTTCAGGTTGTGAAGATCATTTGTGCCGTTGTTTGTAACATATGCTATGATGTCCGTGTCCTCTCCATCTATGGGATTCTTGCCGGTGTCTCCACCTACTCTTGCGCCATCCATTCGAAAGAAAGTGATGTTAATAACCAAAGCATCCGGTTTTTCATTACCCAGCCATATGCCTGCAACCTCGGAATAGTTCTGAGGCACACTTGCATTATTCACAATATAAATGAAAAAATTGTATAGGTCTGGCGGGTATTCATAATCCCCGGGATTGAAGGATTTGTCGTATTCTGATCCAGCCAGTGTGTTGTTGTGGTAAAAAGAGATGACACGCTCATTTTCGTTATTGTAAACATCGGTAATAATATTGAGACCTGAGACATTAGTGGTGTACCTGATTTCAATTTCATCCTCATTACCATCGAAATCTGAGTCAAATAGGGAGTAATCCACTGACAGGTTGACCTGGGGTTTGGGTGGAGGATTTTTCAAGGCAAGCAAGAACTCGTCCCAGAAGGTGAGCTTTGCAAACTCCAGATTCTGATAAGTGGTAAAGTCAGCGCTGCTGTCGTAGAACCAAGCAGATATTCCATGGGCATTTTCCACGGGGTTTGAAGGGTCAAGTTGGCTTGTCCAATGCTCATTAGCAATAACCATGTTCTCAATGCCGTTCATTATATTTTCTGCGGCGATCTGGATTGGTCTATTTGTTACATTCTTTTTAACGAGTTGTGCGAAATGGTAAAAATCCCTGGGATACGGTCTTTTATCGTACTGTTCCGTGTTCTCTTTTGCATCAATGATTTCGTCATAATACAGGGCTAAAGTTCTGTTCAGCTCCTTTGCAAATTCATCGGTTCTATTGATAAAATCATAAAGGTAATTCATATCGACAACAGATACCGTGGCTGAGTAACGGCTATTGTTGGTTGCCCATTCTACATAGTGTGCTGCAATCTCTTTGGATAGATTTTCTGGAGAGGTCTGAGGTTCAGCTTGAAGGTCACCAAACATTCTATCATAGGGCCAGCCCCAGGCATCCTCTTCCTTTTCGGAGCCCACAATATAATCCGCATAACCCAAAAATTGTGTGTAAACCTCAATCATCGCCATGTTGCAGTTATCGAAACCAACGACATCAATTCTCTCCGAGAATTCTGGGAGGACTGATCTAATCCCGCTCATTGTAAGCCAACCGCCTGGATCCTCATCATTTGAGACACCCTGCCATCCCCTGCCATGACCCCAAAGGTCGAGAAAATAACGTTCCGCAGGAAAATTTGCAATGGACCAGTTCACGAAATCAAGCAAGGTTTGCGGGTCTGCCATATTTGCCTCGCCGATATTTTCCAGCATAGGGGAGTTAATCAAGTCAGGGTCATCGTCCTCCATCACCAAAAACCGCCTGGTGTCCTTCCAATCACCGTTGGAAGAATCCTCCCGTGTTCCCCTGTCGAATTGCACTAAAATATTAAAATAGGGATTGGAGCCAATTATCTCCATTTCATTTAAATCCAATATACCCTCTTCTTCCAGATTATTGTCACCACTCATATACACCATAAACGACCACTCTGCTCGAAGGGCTCTGTTGGGATTGTCCGCGATATCAATGAGATATAGGCATGATAGCAGGTTCTCTTGGGATATCAGGTCGATTTTCCCCTCATCTGGGATGTCCTCAGTTCCTGCAAGCACAGTAAAAGGAAGGACACCACTTCCATTGTTGTAGAGCCAATCATCAAGGTTGCCGTGGGTTGAATGGATATTTCCGCTTTGCTCAACATTATAACCCGAATACATGGCCATATCGCTTGCGATTTCGAAAAGCAGCTCGGAATCAGGTGTGGAGGAGTTAGTATAACCCCAGGGATAGGTTATGGTTTCCCCGTAACTTGAAAACGAGAGAGAAATCTCAAAACTTTGATTTTCAACAAGTTCTTTTATTGCATTGGTTTCAGGCTCCGAGAATGGGGTTTCGCCATGATAGTATGGGCTTGAGGTTACATCGCTGGAATATTCTCCCAAGCTCCAATTAAAACCGTAATTCCTGTCCAGGTTAACACCGTAAGAGTCACCATTATCTCTTCTGTTCTTTTCCCAATCCTCGGTTTCGTTCCCTATATATGCATGACCGTCGGGATTCAGCATTGGTATTATCCAGATCTCCCTGTTGTCCACAAGCTCTGTCACTCTGCTATCTTCACCGTAATTGGTAGTAAGGTAGTCCAGAAGATAGAGTGCCATTTCAACCGAAATAAAGGAATTGGCCTTTTGCCCGCCGATAAACAACACATGTGGCTCTGTTGTATCGTTTATCTCCGGTTCATCTGATATCTTCACTGCCCAGACGGCATTCCCCTCATATGTTGTCGTAAGGTTATGAATCACTGCAATTGCAGAATGATTCAGCCCGATGTCTTGAATTTCAGAAACCATTTCCTCGTAGGTGTGGTACAGGCTCGGCTCCTCGTGATAACCGCTGGTTTGGGCGGAAAATGATAAAAATGGAATGAATGATAAGAAGAGAGCTTGACAAAGCAGGAATACCAATAGAATTTTTGCAGGGGCAAAAGGTTGCGCATCCTTACCAACACACTTCATATTGGTTCCATCCATTTAAACAACAGTCCAAATGCTGAATGTAATTAATGTAATATTATTTGAACTATAATACTTTGGATATTAAAAGGTTTGTTTACCTTTATTTGGGTAACATCATGGTGTCAGGCCTTATTTTTACATCATCTCGCTGACCTTTACCATGGGCTCAAGCTCAAGATCATGCTCCTTTAAAAGCTCGGTTGCACCTTCCTCTCTGTCAACAACAACCAAAGCCCTCTTAACTTTGCCCCCTTCTTTTCTGATGATTTCAGCTGCCTTTATCAGGGAAGAGCCTGTAGTTGTAACATCCTCAACAAGAAGAACACTATCGCCTGATTTTAGGGGTCCTTCAATTAGCTTACCTGTTCCGTGTTTACGTTCTTCCTTCCGTATGATCAGATAGGGGATTTTGGTTTCAAGAGATAGGGCAACAGCTAGGGGAACCGCCCCCAACTCCATGCCGGCAATCTTGTCCTCCCCTTTCATTTTACTGGCCATGCATTCGGCAATTTCCTTGAGTATTTGTGGATTTGTGCTTGCCTGTTTGATGTCCACATAGAAGTTGCTTTTCTTACCGCTTGTAAGGGTAAACTCACCTGTTTTAAAAGCACCGCATTCTATCAATGAATCCTTCAACACGAATATACATCCCCGTTCAACGCAAGTTAATTTACCTGCTACTTTATCGCACCTGTCCCGCTGTCCCCGCAAGCTTTACAGACTCCCATTTGGGTCCAAAAGCACGTGGAACACACGTTTTTTGCGCACTGAATGCATTCCTGTGTTGCAGGTTTCGCATCGCATATCTCGCATCTTCCATCCATAAAGATCACCAAGGAACATCTTTTTTTCCCATTCTATACCCTAAAATGTTCACACCCCTATGAAGAAGCGGCGTTAAAATTATTACGGTAATCAGGGCCAGTGTATGGGGCCAGAATATGAAATGATCCAGGAACCACTGGGTTTTGAAGATGATTAAAAGAAGCCAGGCTCCCAGAAGGAAGTCGTATTGATCCAGACCCAGGGCCTTTGCACCCCGACTTTTCCCCGCTCTTCTTTTTATGAAGCTGCCCAGAACATCTCCTAACAAAGCACCGCAGGATAAAAGTGCGATTATTACTATAAAATCAGGGGACCCGCCTAGCCCGAAATGCCCCTCATCGAATGGAACTGAGACACCCACCTGAATTAAACCTATTATGATCCCTGAAAATGTGCCTCCGAAAAATCCCCGCCAGGTTTTCCCATCACCCAGAATTCTTTTACCGCTCTTGAGTTTCTTGCCAAAATCCATGGGCGTTCCCCCGCCGAAAAGAACGGCCGAGGGATTTGCCACATAGGCGGGGATCGTAAGCCATATCCCCATTAAAACAATACCGATTATCTCGTCACTCATTGCGCCACAGTGTCCGAATAGAGGCTTAAAGAGATATATTTTTGGTTGGAACAGATCCCAGAAAATGTTCCAATTTTTACATGGTATCAGAATTATTTTCTTCAATAATTTTGTCGCACATACCATCCACCCTCTGCAGCTCCATTATACAAAGGATGCGGTCATGCTCTTTTGACAGCTTCAGAAGGGCCTTTGCCATATGCTCCTCTCTTTTTTCTTCCAGGTGTCGAAAGCCCTTGAGCTTGTTTATCTCCTTGTCCCATTTCATTACGAATTCTTCCGCTGTTTCGGCCTTGAAAACCTTTCTTCTAAGTCTTTTTACCCTCAAGGAATGCCTGATAAGATCCCATCCGGATATGCATTCACAGAACACATCAGCATAATACATGTCATCCATGTCAATTGCCGAAATGGGTGTATCATGCTCCCTGCATAATTTCAGCGCAGTCTCGTAACAGGGCGGAGGTACTTTCACTTCACCAAAGGAGGCCAGTTTCCTGGCATAGATCTCTTCATAATTCGACATAAAGTACTCCTGCTCCTCCCCCCCTGCCATTTTTTTAAGGCCCTTCAATTCCTCATCAGAGGTTTGAATGGCCACCAAATCGGGGTTTGTCTTGCCGTAGACCTTTTTCACTTTGGCTGCCTCGCTTGTCAATCCATTTATGATTTCCGGTATGTATATCTTGGAGGTCCCCACCTGAATTTTTTTCATGAGATTCCCAAAAGTCACTTTCCTTCTCTTTCCAAAATCAGCTCCATTACCCCTTCCGAATCGTCGATTTTCTTAAGTTCGTTTTTGTCGATTAGGGGGGTTCCTTCAAGGTTGAGTTTCTTTGATTTCTCAACAAATATAACAGAATGTTTCTCAACCACTTTGGAAATATTGGTTACCACCTTTGCTCTTTTTGCAAGGGTTGCATCATAATGCTCAACCGTTGTAAGAATCAATGTTTTACTATCCTTGGTAAGTGCATCAAAAGGACTTCTATTAGTGGGCATGATATGGTAGCCAAGGACTTTCAGCCTCCGGAAAATATTCTTTTCCAGGCCTTCGAACTCCTCGAAACTATCCACCCAATTTGTAGTCTCCTCCTCTGTTTTGGCATAGGATAAAAAAGGGTTGATTGGTAGAATAATCGGCGTATTCAGAAATTCTTCGATGCGCAAAGCGGCCTCAACCATTACACCCATACCGCTCTCATACAGCTGGATACTGCGTCTTGAGACCTTTGCAATATCAGCCAATGCACCAAGGGAGAGCTCTTTGTTTTCTCTTATCTTCCGAAGAAGTTCGCCATCGAGGTGAACATACAGACCTCCAGGGGCTGCAAATACATAAGGGGGAACCTCTTCCTTAAAGAAATCCGAAAATGTACCCATTGAGACTATTGGGATGCCGTGTCTAAAATATACTACCCCATCTTCGATATCGCTTGTGCTGCTCTTTGCTCCTATAATCAGGGGAGATGCACAAAGCAAATTTGCAAGGGCTTGAAGCTCCTTTGCATTCTCTCTGTTAAATGCATCCACATTACCCAGGGTTTTGATGATCAGTAGATCGTCATCCCTTCTGGCGACGACATCGAAACTTATGCTTCTTATTGAATGCGGCTCTGACACAGAAAATCCGAGATTGACAAGAACATCTCTTACCTCTGTGAGAACCTCTTTTCTGCTCATGCCAAGGGTCATATAGGCTAATTTTTCTATATAAAGCTTTCGTGAAATTCCAGGGGCTTTTATGTGGGATTTTGGCAAGAAAAATCGTAGAAAAATACATATATAAAGCACAATCTCTAAGATAAGGACCTAGCAGTTCGGTAATTTCGTAAGAACCATAATTTGGTGGAAAAATGCGGGCCGGTTTGTTGATTGTCGGGGTAATGCTTCTTATAATCGGGATACTGATGATGCTTTTATTCTGGCCAATAATCGGCTTCGAGACAAAGGACAGCTTTGCTATGGAGGATGCAAAAAGCAAAGAGACATTAAGATATGTAGGCGAGATATCGGACATAACAGAAACAGGGAATATATTCATCCTGGAATTAGATGACGGAGTCCTTGTTGCATATACAAAGGAAAAAGATTTCGAGCTTGAGGATAGGGTGCAGGTCACAATAACATTCGGAGACAACGCAACGAACTGGGATGAAAACAGCTACTTGGTGGAGAAGATACCAACCTCTCTCGGTTTTTCGGGAACCATTACCCTCTTCTTCGGACTAATAATCATCAGTGTGGGTGCAGTCACAAAGAAACTTACGGTGGAAGATATCGTTCAATTCAATATTGAACCAAGAGTTGATGCAATACAACAACAAGAGCAGGTCACTTGCCCTAAATGTAAAAAGATTTTCCCAGTCCCAACAACACCTCGACCCGCAAAAATTACATGCCCTGAATGCGGGATAAAAGGAAGACTGGATTGATATTTCAGAATCAAAATTCCACAAGCAACTTCTGGGATAGGGATTTCTCGATCAGCTGTTTATAGGTTTTATTGATCTCGTAGCCTATGCTCCTTCTAACCAGTCTTTTTGCCACCTTCAATGTGGTGCCCATACCAACGAAAGGGTCAAGCACTGTCTCCGAAACGTAAGAATATCCCTTGATAATGCGATAGGGCAGTTCATCAGGGAAGGGTGCAAGATGCTCCCTGCTGCCGCTTTTATATGGCTTCATGACCCATACATCTGAGTTCTTCAGTTTCAGCCAGAAATCCTTTGGCAGTTTTGAAGCGTCCTTGTCCTCCCTTGTCAGGTGATCGTACTTGGATTTTCCATCGCTGGGCTTTTCGAACTCCAAAATGGATTCGTGCATATTGTTTATCAGGATTCCCACAGGATAAGGATAGCTTCCAAAAGGTGCTCTTACGGAGTTCGTCTTGTTCCAGATAATGTCCCTTTTGAAAATGAACCCTATATCCTCACATAGGTCCGTTGTTTTGCCTACAAGGTTTAGTGAGCGAAAAGTGTTATTGACTGTAATTGGCAGGTTCATGATATTGATGAACATCTTCCTTCCAGGCGAAAGGATTCTAAAGCATTCCTTCCACACCTTGCCTATCTCAACCAGCCATTGGTCCAAATCGTCGATGTTACCCAAATCCGCGCCGCTTTTATCATCACTGTAGTCCTTTGTGTTGAAGTATGGGGGACTTGTTACTATAAGGTGCACTGACTTATCCTCAATTTCGTCCATGACTCGACTATCTTTGTAGTATACCACAGGCTCGAAGATCTTTTGCACCAAATCACCATTATCGTGGATTCGAAAAGTTAGGAACCGGGATGCCTATGGGAAAAGCTTTCCTCGATTTCACTTATCTCATCCTCTTGTATGCTGAGCTTCTCTCGTAAAACTTCCAGCATCCTTCTTTCATCCTCGGTAATATCTTCATCCTTTAATGCCTGCTCGTATGCTGCGGTATAGATGTCCAGCAGTTTTTTTCGAACCGGCGAAGCATATCGTATGATTTTCTCCTGCATTTTCACATGCTTTGCATCCGAGATACCCAAAAGCTTTCTCAGCTCTTTTAGGATCTCCTCCTCATCAACCGAGGCTCTGCCGTCCTTCCATACCTGAAGAAGCGTGTGCCAGTAAATCTCGTGTTTTGCAGGCATCTTTTCACGCTTTTCCTCGTGGATTCCTTGGGAGATACCTTCAAAGACCATATCACTGGAAGCGTTGTTGATAATATCCAGAAGTGAGAAGTTACAATCCATATTATCATTTACATCACGAATTTTGCACTCAATGATTTTTCCATCTTTGCCCCTCACATTTATCTGGCAGTTCTCGACAAAATTCTTGATTTTATTTGCCTTGGAAATACCGTTCCAGGAAAGAAGATACACCTTCATGGTTTGCGAGCTTCCCGAAACCCTGCCTTTTTTCTCGGTTACTGAATCCTGGTCAACGAGTTTTTTCAATATTCTTGGCATGTGCTTTCTCTGGGCCCCTATGTTTTGTGCTATTCCCTTTTGTGTCACACCCATGGGAAACTCGAAGTTGTCATCCAAACCCTTAAATGCCATAAGATGCAGCAGGGCTTTCTCTTGAAGGGTCAACTGCGGAAAATCCTTAACCATGGTTTAACCAAAAGAGCATGAGAATATAAATAAATGATGGAAGATCCAAAGATCCACTATTCTGGTATGATTTTCCCAGAAGATGATTTTGGGGATGGCTCCTCTAGAGCCTTTTGAAACTCCTCGTATTTTTCCTTTCGCCTCTTTTCGAAATCATCCTGTTGGCCTGTAATCAGCCCATCGATTATGGTCAGGGACCTGTCAGCGAACTCAGATATTCGCTGATCGTGTGTTACTATTATCTCTGTCTTATTATATTTGTCCCGTAGGGTCTTAAAAAGGGCAAGAACCTCTCTTCCGGTTTTTGTGTCAAGCTCACCTGTTGGTTCATCTGCTAGAATCACTCTGGGATCATTGGCCAAGGCTGTTGCCAGGGCAACACGTTGCTGTTCTCCACCTGAAAGTTCGTCTGGTTTATGCATTGCCCTCTCATTCATATTTACCAGTGATAGAAGTTCCTCCACCCGTTCTTTTCTTTTGGGTGCGGGTTTTCCGGATAGCCTCATTGGCAGTTCTATATTCTCATAGGTTGTGAGGGTTGGGACGAGGTTGAAAAACTGGAAGACGAACCCCACATTCTCCCTTCTAAATCGAACAAGTTCATCATCTTGAAAATTGACGATGTTCTGTCCGTCTACAGTAATTGAACCAGCTGTAGGTTTATCAAGTCCTCCGATGAGATTCAAAAGGGTGGTCTTTCCGCATCCCGAAGGTCCCATGATGGCAATAATCTCACCATCATTCACATTCAGGTTCAAACCCCGAAGTGCGATAACCTCGGATTTCCCTGTCTTGTAAACCCTTATCAAATCCTTTACAACGATTTTTGCCATGTCATCCACCTCTGATCCTCAAAGCCTGATGAAGTTTGATTCTCTTAACCCTAAAGGCCGCGATAATCGAAGTCATAATCAGTGCGATTAAGGCAAGGATTATGATTAACACTCCGTACCATGGTATTATAAGGGGCCTTCCCGACATCATTTCCTGACCCCCTCCGAATAGGGTGTTCGTCGACAGCATTTTGTTGAAGGTATATGCTGTAAACAGACCGGCACTCACACCCACAATCGCACCAACAAATGTGGTTGATAGGGCCTCACCAACTATTAGAACTGATATCTGCCTCCCCTCTGCTCCTCGCGCCATAATGGTTGCGAACTCGTTTTTCCTCTCGTTGATAGATATAAAGAGAATAAGGCCAAGACCTATGGTAATGATAATGATCATAAAACCAATGTTGATGAGCATGATGTATAATATAGAATTTGAGGGGATGTCATTGCGTACGTTATCAAGAGCGGTTCGAAGGTTTTTTATCTCAATAACGCTCGAGGAGAAGTTTTCATTGATTGCGTTCTCTACCTTTTTTGAATCATATTTAGACTGCACATCCACAAGAAAATGCCAGCCTACTTCAGCATCTGATAATGAGGTATTAAGGGATGAAAAGTCAATGTAAATCCCACCTCCCCAGTAATGTAAACCCTTAGACAAAATCTCTAGTCCCGGCAAAGCCCTCACAACTCCTGCCACTGTAAATGTATTGGTTTTTAGTTCGATGGTATCTGACGGATCCCAGACATCAATACTTAAATGGAGATTCTCGATTCTCACGGGACTTCCAACATGTAGAGAATATGCATGGGCAATACTTTCACCAATAATTACCGCATTCCCTTGGCCAACAGCTCTTAGGGCATTCCTTGGGTTACCCTCCACAAAATAGTAGTCATCAACATCCACATGATCAAGATATTCCTCGGCCGAAAACAGGGTGACACTCCTTTCGAGATACTCGTCTCCTCCCAATACCTTCCCGTATATCCAAAATACGGGTACAACATCCTCCACTCCTTGGACCGCTCCAAGATCATTTTCGAATGATTGGTTTTCCTGGGAGGAGACCACATGCAGGTCAGCACCTATCTTTGCCCTTTCTTTCAATTCCTCACCATATATTGTGGTTCCTATCATGGTGGTCATGAAGATACCGAATCCCATGGCCAGAGCTATTATGATGCTCACCATGGAAACCCTCTTTGGATTTCTTGACATGTTTTTATGAATCACATACCAAAGCTCACCTGCAAAGGGCTTGACAACCCTTGAAAAGAATCCGTATACCTTATCCGTGCCTCTTGTGAGAAGCCTGGTAAGGCTGAACATGAGAACTATGGGGGAGATGGGAAGCCAAATTACACTTACGATATAAAGAATTATGAGTAAGATGGTGATTGCAACACCATATCTTGCAGGGTCCAGGTCATTGAAGTTGACCTCTGCCACCATTATGTATGCTAAAACAGCAAAAGAAACAAGGAATATGTCCGTGGTTGGTGAGTAGGTCTTTTCATGAGCTTTCTCAGAGTGGTGGTGCATTGACTCTATGATAGGGATTTTTGAAATGCGTTTGGCAGGTCTGATTGCGGCAAAAAACATTAAGGAAACTGCAAACAACATTGCTATAAAGAGGGAGCCAAACGATATGTTCAAACTGAAGAAATCAGTTCCCCCAGCGAGATTTCTCGAACTTGGGATTATGTTTAAAAAGATCCGGCTTACAAAAACGCCCAAAACCAAACCTGCAATCCCTGCTATGACCCCCAAAACTAAGGCCTCCAAAAGCAAAGATAGAAATATCTGTTTCTCATTTGCCCCTCTACTTTTGATGATGCCAAACACC
>CBDVCK010000011.1:0-27914 GCA_965372465.1 uncultured Thermoplasmata archaeon
GGTCTTGTTGCCGAGCTTACCCTGAGATGCTCTTTACATTCGGGGCACTGGATCACAACAGGTTTTGCCTCTTCAAAGGAAGGGGTTTCCTCGAAGGTGTCAAAGGTCATGAACTCTTCCTCTTCCATTGGCATGAAACCCATGGTTTCTGCGCCTTCCCCTCCCATGGCATCGAAGGTCATGGTCTCTGTGGCAGCGGGTGGGGCTGCAGCTGCCCTGCGTTTTCTTGTAACCAGTATCACAC
Organism: uncultured Thermoplasmata archaeon; assembly: GCA_965372465.1. GTDB lineage: Archaea > Thermoplasmatota > Thermoplasmata. Next base: position 245 of record CBDVCK010000011.1, read on the forward strand.
TAATTATGATGGCAATAAGAATTATCAGACCCAAAGGACCGCAGATCATGGTGGGCATGCCTGCATATTCCTCCTCGAACATGCCGAATACCTTCCCATTTTCCTCTGCTATGACATCCAGCTTCTTGGTGGCCGAGCCTGTGGGATAGCGAACCTCATGCTCGTGCTCATCATCCTCGGCCTCGAAATAGTATTCGTGCTCTCCTTCGTCCAATTCCAGCTCGTACTCGTACGCCTTGCCGTCAATATAGGAGTTCTCAGAGGGATCGCTTTCTTTCATCTTCGAAGGGTTTCCATCAATCCAAACTCTGATGCGCGTTGGCTCGTCGTCGTCATCGTCCCTGTAAACGATGGTGAACTTGAACATTGTGTTGACATCTCCTTCCTCTGGGAAAACTCCGCCTCCCTCCAAAACTGGCTCTTCATTGATCTTTGTTGTGAATTCCCATTCGTAGCCTTCGAACATTATCCCCTGGGTGTCCTTTGCAGTTTCATCGATTGTAAAGGTGTACTTCACTCCTTCCTCAAGCTCCGAATCCGGTGTGAATGTGAGAACTTTATCGTCATTGGTCCACTCCGGAGAGCCTGACCTTATGTCATATTCGTCAGGGGCACCCGGGTATGTGTAGCTGAAGGCATCCTCAACCGAGTCCTTGTTCATGGACTTATCAAAGGTTATCACTATGTCAACATCCGGGAGCACCTCATCCATACGGTCTTCAGGCACCACTGATACTACCGTGGGAGCATCGGGTATAATGGTAAAGCTCCACATGTAATCGTCTATACCAACTCCTTCCGGCAGTTTGTTTCTGTTGCCGTCCAGTGTGATTCCATCCTCATCCATTGCCGTTGCTAAAAGTGTGAATGTGTATTCCTTCTCATGCTCCAGATCAAAACCCGGTGAAAACTTCATTATTGTGGATTCCGAGTACCATGATACATTGCCGTGGTTAATGTCCCAGGTCTCATTTGTACCGTCATATGTGAAGGAGAACGCCTCCTCGCAGGAAGGCTCGTCCATGGATTTGGAGAATCGAATTTCGACTTGTGTATCATGTAAAATTTTTGTTGCGAAGTTGGTTGGAAGAACCGACGTTACCTTGCCTGGTATGGGCATTGTGGTAAATGTAAATGAAAAATCGTCTGCCGGTCCCTCGCCCCCCACTCCATCACCGTCACTGTCCAGTCCCGCACCAACCACATTTGTTGCAGTGTGGTCCACCTTGAATGTATATAATTTATCATATAGAAATTTCGAGTAAGGAGTGAACGTCATGGTCATATCGTTGTTGCTCCATACCACAACACCATTGGTTGCTTTGTAATTGGTTACTCCATCTGTGAAGGTGAAGGCGTCTTTTGTGGTGGTCTGGTCCATGGACTTGCTGAAGTTGAATATCACGCTTGAGTCAATCAAAACCAGTGTGGCTCCGTTTTGGGGGAAGTGTGAGACAACAGAAGGCGGTGAAGGTATTGTCGTGAATGCGAAGGTAAAGTCATCCTCGCTTCCCTCGCCTGGTAGCATATCACCGTCACTATCAAGTAAGATGTTCTTGAAATCCATTGCGGTATGTGCTATGGTCACCTGATATTCCTGGCCCCTTTCAAGTTGAAATGAGGGGGTGAACATGAATTTTTTATTGCTGTCCATCCAGGATACTATTCCTGCCGAAATATCCCACGTTTCGGTTCCGTTTGTCATATTGAAGGCGTCCTGGACAGAATTTCTATTCATTTGTCTTGAGAAGTTTATCCTGATTGCGGTATCCACAGGTAAGTTCAAAGCTCCATTTTGTGGGTCTGTGGAGTCCACTTTCGGAGGCGGATCTGCAATGGTAAAGGACCACGTATAATCATCCTCGCCTGCTTCTCCTCCAACACCGTCGTTGTCCCCATCAAGGGAAGCTCCACCGGTATCCTGGGCAGTGGAGGCAACTGTGACATTGAACATCTTTTCGTTTTCCAGAAGAAAAAAGGGTGTAAATTGCATGGTTCTATCCCCGTCGAGCCACGTGATATCACCGCTTGTGGCGGTCCAGGTTGAATCACCGTCCGAATAGCTGAAGGCACTTTGGGTGGATGCGCGCTCCATGGCCTTGCTGAATGTGATGTTCATTGTTGTGTTTATTATTACATCTATGGAGCCGTCTTGGGGGAATGTGGCCTCGACTTTTGGATATTCGGGTAGTGTGGTAAATTCCCAGGTGTAATCATCCTCATCCGGTTCTCCCGGAGTGCCATCGTCATCACTGTCCAGTAAAATTCCATCGATATCCATTGCTTCATATGTAACAGTAAACCAGTACTGCTTAATATACTGGAGATCGTCATCAGGAGTAAAAGTAAATACTCTATCTCCATCGGTCCAGACCCCAACTCCACTTGTCACATCCCATACGGTTGTGCCGTTTGTATAGCTGAAGGCATCCTCGACTGAAGCTGTGTTCATCTGATTTGAGAAGTTGATTACTATGCTTGTGTTCACCAATGCATCCAGTGCTTCGTTTTCCGGATATGTGGAGACTATCTGGGGGGGTGCGGGAAGGGTTGTGAAAATCCATGAATAATCATCTTCAACAGGTTCCCCTGGATTGCCATCACCATCCGCATCCAATAGATCACCATCCTTATCCGAAGCTGTGTGGGCTATTGTAACATTGTATTCAATACCGTTAGCAAGATCAGAATTAGGGGTGAAGGTAAAGCTTCTGTCCCCATCACTCCAATCCACGGTTCCCGAACTTACATCCCAAGTTTGGGCGTAATCTGTATAACTGAATGCGTTCTGAACGGAAGTGGTATCCATGGGTTCGGTGAAGTTGATAATAATGTTGGTATCAACGGGAATATCTATGGAGTCGGGCTCCGGGAAGGTTGATTCTATTCCTGGTGCGGAAAATTGCGATACATCCAGGAGATATAAACCTGCGGCATATGAGTTCACATAGGCTACGGAGTTGTAGACAAATACCTGATCCGCATTGACGTTGGTTTGGTAGTAGCCAACCTCTGTGGGATTGGAGGGATTGCCCACGTCTATCACCCTCAAACCTTCATATCCATCCGCTACAAAGGCATATCCCCCTGTAACAAAGACTCCCTGGGCATTGCCATTGGTGTCAAAGGTGTCTTCGAGCTGCGGAGATGTAGGTGTGCTAATATCATATATTCTCAAACCGGATTCATTGATAGCGAGATATGCATAGTCACCTTTAATGAATAAATCCAAGGCGGTATCTGGCATTGGAAGATTAACAACGCTATTTGGGCTTGTAGGAGTGGATATATCGGCGATATTGAAACCGTCATTACCGTTGGCTATGTAAAGGTAGTCCCCTGAAACATGTAGACCTTTTGCGTCGTTGGCATCTGGGTAAACTACATCCTCGTAGGGACTTGACGGAATATTTACATCTACAATACTGACCCCATCAACTCCCATTGCAATATATGCATATGGCCAATCAACAAATATATCTTCGGAATAACCCGAGAGCCATGTATCACCTCTTTCAAATGGGTTTTCCGGGTCTACCACATCCATCACAATAAGTTCATCATCATCTATTAAATAGGCAAGATTTCCGAACAAAGATATACCATTATTCCATTCGTTGGGAAAACTGAGCTCGGATGGATTTGAAGTATCCGAAACATCGTAAATCCCTAAACCTGCGGAATTTCCTGCAATATAAGCGATATTTCCCTCGGCAACGGCACCACTGCAACCGGATCCTGTAAAGTAAGTGCTTGCATTGATAGGTTGGTTTGGTAAAGTGACATCAACAATCAAAAGGCCATCCTTCGAACTTGCCACAAACGCATAATTCCCAGATTGGTAAACTTCCATAGCATAATCGCCTGTATCATGTGAGGAAAATTCAGATGGTGCGGAAGGATTAGATACATCCAAGATGGTTAGTCCGATCCACCCGTTCGCAACGTAAGCGATATCGTTTGCTTCATCCACATAAATGCCATCAGGGTCCTCCATTGGGTAGGTTGTCATTATTGAAGGATTCGAGGGTATGGAAACATCCACCGGCCACAAGGTATCTTGGCTGTCGTATACATAAGCCACGGTTCCAAAAACATTCAAACCGAAAGCCCATATCGAGGGAACCGATCCTATTTCTGAAGGGGCTGACGGAGTACTCATATCCACTATTCTTAAACCATCTGTAAAACAGGCACAGTAAATAGTGGAACCAACTGCCTTGACTCCCGTAACCCAATAATCTCTCCAATCACCTGCGAATTGGGGATTACTAGGAGTTGAGATCAGTATGGCCATCAATCCAGAGTCTACTGTAGCTAGATAAGCATATGAGCCTGATACAGACACATCGAAAACAAATTTATTTATCGTGGGATCAGCCTCAATGTCGTAATCCCCCACCCATGTGGGGTTTGAAGGATCAACGATATCAAATATCACAAGACCGTAATATGCATCTGCCACATAAGCATAATTCCCTACAATATCAATGGCAGCAGCCATGGTTTGTAATCCTGCTGTTCCAATAATTTGCGGATCTGCTTTGTTTGTAACATCGAAAACCAATAGGTTAGAACCAGCACAGACATATGCATAATTTCCCACTACTATTACGTCTAAAGCCAATCCATATAAAAGTCTCGACAAAAATTCCACATTGCTGCTTTCCTCTGCCCTTGTTCCCCTCCCGTTAAAGAAATCAAAATCCTCCTTGATCCAATTTGGAATTGCCTCGGAATTTTCAGACTGAATTATAAAATCCTCCCCAACCAGGGCGGCAGAAAAGCTGGAAAGCATTATGAATAGCACTACAAGGGATATGATTCTTCTTGGAAACAAGTTATTTCCCCCTTATTCATAGGTTTACAAATGTATATGAATTATGCTATTTATAAATGTCGAGAATGTGGATAGGGGCATATTTCACTTTGTGACCACGATTGTTATAACATCCCCATCTTTTAAGAGATGCCTCGTACCAACGGTCTGCCCCGGGAATTTGGCGCTCTCACCCCATATGTTTGCGTACCGAAACCTCCTTCTGAAGGTCCTGTGTATGACATCACACACATCCCCAACCGAGGATTCCCTTTTGATGACCAGGGGCTCGTTTAAATCCGCCTTCCTGCCCTGGGGCTTCATGTAGACATTTATAAAATCCAGTTTCTCGTATATGATCACTCTCAGTTCATCCAGACCAACGCCGTCCTTTGCAGATATCGCCGAAATGGGCATATTCCCTATGCTTTTCATAATGGCCTTTAAATCCTCGCTGCCAACAAGGTCGATCTTATTTAATACAACGATAGCGGGAATGTAGACCCTGTTTGCTGCCATGGCATCGATTAATCTTTCTTCGGTTATGTCTTCTCTTAACAGAACATCGGCATTTATGTGCCCGTATTCCCTGAGAATGGCAATCATCATGTCTTTGTCAATCTTCGTAAGCTTTACAGTAGAGTTTATATTGATTCCACCTTTAACCTTCTTTTTTATAGAAATTTCAGGAGGTCTTTCATTCAGTCGTATACTGCCTTTCTTAAGCTCTTTCAGAAGAACGTGGATATCAGTGTTGAACGTATCAACCATCAAAAGAATGAGGTCTGCGCTTCTGGCAACTGATAATACCTCCCTTCCGCGACCCTTTCCTTTTGAAGCACCTTCCACCAGACCCGGTATATCCAGAATCTGGATCTTTGCACTCTTGTACTGCATGACACCAGGAATCACGTCCAAAGTCGTGAAAAAATACGAGGCGACCAGGCTTTCAGCATCGGTTAGGGTGTTTAGTAAGGTGCTTTTACCGACACTTGGCAATCCCACCATAACCACTGTGGCATGACCCGATTTTTTTACGGCATAACCCTTTGTATCGCTCTTCTTGGCCTTTCTCTTGTCCATCTCATCCTGGAGTCTGGCAAGTTTGGCCTTCAATTTACCTATATGATGTTGCGTGGCTTTATTGTAGGGCGTGGTTTTGATCTCCTCCTCGATTTCCTTAATCTGCTCTTCGATTTCAACCATACAATCAGCCCAGAACTATCTCAGTTCCGCATTTTCCTTCCAAAGCTTTTTCAAGGTTTTCAGGGGTGGTTATGATAGCCTTCTTTCCTCCGCCTTCCAGGAATCTGATGGCAGATACCATCTTGGGTCCCATGCTTCCCGGAGGAAAATGCCCCTCTTTCAGATATTTTTTCGCCAGAGACACCGTGATCTGGCTCAGATTTTCCTGCTCTGGCTTTCCAAAATTCAGGGCAACATTTTCAACATCCGTAAGCATGATTAAAAGATCCGCCTTTAAGCTGTTCGCCAGAACCTGTGATGCCATGTCCTTGTCCACCACTGCCTCCACACCACGATAACCTTGCTCGGTTCTGACAACAGGTACTCCACCACCGCCTGCGGCGATTATGATATCCTTTGCCTCATTATGTTCCAAAAGCTGTTTTACTGTCTCGCACTCCAGGATTTTCAGAGGCTCGGGGGAGGCGACAACCCTTCTGTAACCCTCCCTTGCCTTATCCTCCATCATTGTCCAACCCTTTTTTCTGGCCAGGGATTCTGCTTCGCTTTCAGGATAGAACGGTCCAATTGGTTTTGTGGGGTTTTCAAAGGCGTCATCCTCCAAATCCACTAGAACCTGCGTAATAAGGGATACAACCCGGGCTGAAATCCCGAGCCTGGAAAGTTCGTTTAACAGGGTCTGCTGTATCATATATCCTATCTGGCCCTGGGACTCGGCAACACAGACATCCATTGGCATCACAGGGGCAATACCCTCTGCTATTTCATTTCTCAGCAGGATATTTCCCACCTGGGGGCCGTTTCCATGGGTAATGACAACCCGATAACCTTCCTGTATCATGTGTGAGATATGGCCGCAGGTAACGCGGATGTTCTCAAGCTGCTTTTCTGCCGAGCCGCCCTCATCGGCCTCGAGTATTGCATTGCCCCCTATGGCAATCACAGCCGTCTTCTCCATGAAAGGCATCACCTCAAAGTTATCATTCAACCATAATAAACAACCATACCATCAAATTATCTATTCAAATCCCCGATAATCGTATTGAACCATATGATCCACATCAAGTTGCTGTATCTTACGTCTTATGAACTCCATTGCCGCGATTGCGAAAATTATGGCAAGCATAAGGCCCAGCAGGCTCTGCATGGACGCAAAGAAGTTGAACGTCCCATGCATGAGAACCGCAAGCAGATAAAACGGCCAGATATAATACCCTCTCCCAAGTATCTTCTTCCTGCCAATGCCGTAACCAGTAACTGATGTTGCGCTTGCATGTAAAAATGCGCTTGAAATGCTCCTTACAATTGCTGTTGCGATAAAAGCTCCGAAGCCGAGGGTTGTCAATGCGATGTATTCGTAAAGCAAATTTTCGGTTGCAGCAAATCCCAGCCCCACAGAGGAGCCGTATACCAATCCATCTTCCACCTCGTCCAATTCCACTCCTGCAGAGAAGACCCCAAGGCCCTTTGCAGCCTCCTCCGCCAATGGAGCGATTACGCACACCAAAATCAGGGTCGTGTAACCCCGGTTCTCTTCGATGGAACTGTACAACCTGTCCGGGAGGGTCATTTCAAAAACCCACATCAAAATAAGGGAGAACACGACAGCAATTATAACACCGAAGACAGCCCCCCAAATGAAGGTTCCTGCTATTCTGCCCCAGGGCTCTCTGGCATATCTTTCAGTGTTTCTAATCCAAATTATATATGCTATTGAAGGAGCAAATGCAACTGCAAAAAGGATGATGTAAATCAACCAGGTCGTGCCATTCATTGCCAGAACCTGCCCTTTGGATTATTATCGGTATATTTAAGGATTTGGGAAAGGGTATTTCCAGAAAAGATCGGTATTATAAGTATGAATTGATTGAAGTTTAGGATTTCAATATGAATTTATTTTCTTGCGAGATATTGCGTGATTTGACCTTATATTCAGCCTAGTATTTTAATATTTAAAATTATCAAAGTTCGATATTTGTACAACAATATATAAATGTAAAAGTGAGAGATTTTCCAGAGATATTCAGAGCCCTGATTGGGTAATGGAGGTTATAATATGAAAGAAGCTGTGAATAAATCGTTAGCGTGTACTTTGGTAATATGGATGACCTTTGCAGGATTTGCAATGGTGGAATGGAATATACCGAATGCAAGTGGGCATATAGTGAATGATGCGGGAGATCCCTTGCAGTTGTACGGTTATTACAATCCCACTGCTTTTACGGACATCAATTTAGATGGAGATATCTCAGGAGCAGGGGATCCCACTGAATGGGACGATGCGTATGTGAGAGAAGTAACCTTGTATAATTTTGACGCAGGAACTCCACTTTATATCAACTGTTATCTGTTCTTCCAAAACGACGACAACTACCTCTATATTGGAGTCGTGTATCAAGCCTCGAATACAGGAGCAGGTAACGAGGTTCGATTGTATTTTGATGAGGGAGATCCTGTAGGTAGATACGACGGTCCCCATGATGATGCGTTAATCAACGGGAATGAGAATTATGTGGGATCGAGAAGGGACACAAGCAATGAGGTTGACGGCTATTGGAATGGAGCCTGGGTAAATGATGTTGACATGCCCTTGCTCGATTGGTCATTGGGTATAGGTTGGGGTGCGAGCTACCTTAGGTGGGAATGGAGAATTCCTCTGGATCCAAAAGAGGACACAGGAGGCACAGGCTCGGATTTGAATATCGTAAGGGATGATGAGATAGGATTTACCTTTGCAGTGTATGAACTGGGTACCACTGATTGGTATTACTGGGATCTTGCAGGTGGTCATGCTACCGATGATCCAAATGTTGTTGCCGCAAACCCCTCCAATTACGCGGATTTAAAGCTGGGTGTGATGACAAAGGACCGCTCGTTCTACTCCACCTATACGAAGACAACCCCCAGTATAGACGGTGATATAACCAATGATTTTGGTTGGTCAGATTGTTACCTGCGTGACATAGTTCTATCAAATTTCAGGGGTACAACAATTAATTCTACTGTCTTCATATGTCAAGATCCTGATATCGTTATTCCCACAGGATACATGTATATCGGTCTAATTATCTATGATGACGATAACAATCCTTCTGATTATGTTAGGTTGTACTTTGAGGAGGGAAGTGCAGGTCCATTTGGCTCAAGAAATGGTGTACTGAGCGGTGCACCTGCCCCTCTCGGTCCTGAGTTTGAGCATTATGAGCAGGTCACGAGCCAGGGAATATATACTGAAGGCTGGTTTGATGCCGCCGGGGGAGACTGGGATGACGACACTGCAGCTGGAGATGATGCCGATGATGGCAATGCCGACGCACTGTACTATAATCCCGCAGGAACTGTTGATGATAGGTATGAATTTGAATTTCTTGTACCATACTTTCCAACCTCTGCCGAGCTCAATGATGCGGATTATGACCTCTGGATCACGAATCATGATTTGATAGGAATGCTCCTCAGATTCTATGATTCTGACATGCCCGCAGGTGAGCAAGATTTCTATTGGGACAGAACCATCAATGTCGATAAAGTTAAAACTCAGGGTACGGCGGGTTCTTTATACATTGCTCCGAGCTGGGCGTACCTGCAGACAGGCTGCGCTTGGGTGAGACTCGTATCCCCCGTGGACGGAAGCACCGTGATCGGCAACGAATACAACTTCAGAATAGATGCCGATGATGAGGATGCAGCAATTGGTGACGATATAAATTATGTGGGCTTCCAGGTGGAAGGTGAAACAACGTGGACTTCCCTTTCGCAGAGACAGGCCGGAAGCTACATATTCGAGACGAGCTGGGATACCACCACCTATGATAACGGTATATACAATCTCAGGATCGTGGTCCAGGACAATGACGGCGTCACCATGTGGCGCACCATCACAGTAGCCATAGTCAATCCCACATCCATTGCACCGCCGACAGGTGTGGTGATCAACGCCCCGCCTTCGGGTACCATTTCCGGGACCCAGAATGTGGTGATTACGGCAGTAAATGCGGACAGGGTGGAGTTTTACGTGGACGGTGAATATGTCAATGATATGGCACCTACGGGTAATCCGGATGAATATTCTTACAACCTAGATACCAAGAATTATGATGACGGTTATCACCAATTCAGGGCAAGAGCTGTAAACGGAGCAGGCGAAAGCTCGGGTTACGAGACCTATACTTTCGACAACTGGGACGATCTGATGTCTGTGGACATCACCCAACCCAGTGCAGGAGAGGCTCTAAGCGGTGTTTATACCGTCTATGTTGATTTCGAGGATGACGACCAGGATAATACAGCCTACCCGGGACCGGGCTACGCAGAGCTTTACGTGGACGGGACACTGGCAGTAGTGGAATATACTGAAACGGAATGGGTAGGAGATGACTGGGGTTATGAAATTACATTGGATACCGTATGGTTCGCAGACGGCTCCCACACCTTGACGACCCTGGTTTACGACCCCGAAGGAAACTCACTTGCAGACACCGTTCTTGTGAACTTCGTAAACGAGCCCAACCTTCAGATAATGCAGCCTGCAATGGGAGAGGTGATATCGGGAGGTGCGTATCCGCTCACCATCAAGGTCACGGACCCCAACGGCGATCCCATAGTGGATGACATCAATAATCCTCAATTCAGGGTGGATTACGGCATGTGGTACGACATGGCAAATACCCTGGCAATAGGAAACGTCGTTATCTCCGAGGTCATGTATGAACATTCCACAGCCAATGCAGAATGGGTAGAATTGTTTAACCCCACAAATACGGACAGCAATCTTGCAGGTTTGAGCCTGGTGGACGACGCAGGACCATTTTATACATTTATTGGAGGTGACACCCTTCCCGCATACGGAACCCTCCTGATAGCGGTCAACGCAGCCTCCTTCTCATCAGTTTACGGATATGCACCCGACTTCGATTGCGGATTGGGTGCGGAAAGATTCGCAAACGCGGGAGATTATATCGATTTTGCAGGGGGCGTGGATTACGTTTGCTGGGAAGGAGCAGGCCTGGGCTGGTCAATTTTTGCCACCTCTGCAAGAACCATAGAGCGCAATCCATATATCGACAGCGATTCGGAAAGCGACTGGTTAAGCGAGGTTACAACCGTAACTCCTGGTGTTGCAGCCCCTGTTTTTTACACAGCATACTATGATACAAGCACCCTAAGCGACGGTCCCCACGTTATCGAATTCCAGGCAACTGACGCAACAGGTGCAGTTGCCTCAGGCTCAGTGAGTGTTATAGTGGATAATATCCTGTTGGATTCCCTTGCGATACTCAATCCCTCACCCGGTGACATCATCAAAAACATGCACTCTGTGTATGTGGATCCATACCCTGAAAGCGAGGTGAAATATGCGGAGCTTTACGTGGATGATGCCTTTGCAGCCTTCGACGGTACTCTGGATGTATCTGGGAACTTCGAGTTCTCACTTCTAACAACTGGATATTCGGATGGCTCTCACAACCTAAAGGTCATGGTTTATGACCTGTACGACAATTCCATAGTAAACACCACCTCGATTCTGATTCAGAACCAACCCTCATTATACATCGTGCAACCCAAATCCGGGGAGGTGGTAAGAGGTGTCTACGAGATGAATGTAAGCGCCGTGGATACCGATGGAATTTTGGATGACGAGAGCCCGAGGCCGAGATACCGTATAGACGGTGGGATGACCTGGTACGATCTGGATCTGGTCGGCGGTACATCCAATTATGTATCAGACGCGGGTCAGTTCGACACAACCCTTTTAACGGAAGGTTCTCACACCATTGAATTCGAGGTTATGGACAACGGTCCCTACGGCATCACGGCACAGACCGAAGTCGAGATCCTGGTTGACAACAGCCGCCCTTCAGGTTTTATGGTTCTCCCGAGTTTAAATCAGTACATCGAGGACACCTACACATTAAGCGTCATGGCAAACGACAACCTGGATGTGGATTACGTGGAACTCACATTCGATAATATGGGTGGATCCGATATCTGGAATCTGGGTACAAAAAGAACCACCTACAACAGCTTTACTGGCTATTACGAGCTCACTGTAGTTACAACATCCTATACCGATGGAGCGGCAAGAATCACCGTGAATATATATGACAAGGCAGGGAATGTGAACGATCCCCTCTCACCCATCACCCTTGACTTTTCCGTGGATAACAATGAACCCATTTTGACAATCGACGAACCCAGCGAGGATGAATATGTATCTGGGATTGCAACCTACATAAATGTCACGGCAACGGACGGGCCCTACACCCCCACTGTGGAGTATAAGATCGATACAGGTTCGTGGAACCCCATGGGCGGAGGGCCGGCTTCGTGGAGCAGTGTCTGGGATACGACGAATTACAGGACCGGGGATCACGTGATAACGGTCAGGGCCAAGGACAATCTCAACCACGTATCACAGCAGGGGATGAATGTTGTCATAGACAACAATAACCCGGTATGTACGATCCTCTCGCCGGTTGTGAATCAATATATGGAAGGCACGCTGACCATAAGAGTTCATGCCTCCGATACCGTTGGAATCGATCATGTGGATGTCACTGTATTCGGCTCAACCGTGCCCACGACCTACAATGCGGGAACGGGTTATTACGAGTACGTGGAAAGTACAACATCATATCCTGACGGTGTTTACCAGGTCGCTGCCACTGCTTACGATTTCTCGGGCAAGACCCTTCCCGACGGCCCCATGACATTCTATGTTGACAACAACGAACCCCAGTTATCCATAGACCGGCCTCTTCACAACGAATATGTAGAGGGAATTTACTCCATCCAAGCATCAGCCACAGACACTTTCCTGAATAAGGTGGAGTACCGGATTGATACCACGCACTGGGTATCCATGACTTCCGGGCCCTCTTGGTGGTCTTTGTGGAATACTCTTAACTTTGCGGATGGAGAACATACCTTGACTGTGAGAGCAACCGATAATGCCTCACATGTTTCAGAACAATCCATTACTGTCATAGTGGATAACAATGCACCCACATTGATGATCCGGGCCCCCATACCCGATGAGTACATCGAAGGGATGTACACCTTCCAGGCCGCCACAAACGATGCCGTTGGAGTGGACTATGTAGAGATAACGGTCTTTGGTATCACCCAGATCATGTCCTACAATCCATTAACCGGGTATTTCGAATACACAGTCAACACCTTTACGGAAACTGACGGAACCTATCAGGTCAATATGACTTCTTATGATCTTTCCGGCAACATTACAATCGCAGGACCTAGGACTTTCAATGTTGACAACAACGTTCCTTTATTGTTAATCGACCAACCCACGGACGGGGAGTATATTACCGCAAATTACAGCGTAAGGGCCATCTCTACCGACATCTTCATATCCGCTGTGGAGTACAAAGTAGACTCCACACAATGGGTGTCCATGTCCGGAACACAGCCCAATTGGTCCGAAAACTGGGATACAACACAATATACGGATGGAGTGCATGTTCTGACTCTCCGTGCAATGGATATTGCGGGTCATGTGACAGAGCAATCGGTTGGGGTTGTACTGGATAATCAAAATCCCTCTATTTCCATAAACTCTCCGATTTTCGGCCAGTATGTCGAAAGCGTTTTCACATTCCAGATTGCAGCCGATGACTCCCCCGCGGTAGATAATATAGGAATAGATTATGTGGAGATTACGGTATTTGGGTCCCTGCAGTTCGCCACTTACAATGCCTTGACAGGATACTACGAGTACACCGTAAGCACTTATGCTTTAAATGATGGATTATACGATATTACGGCTACTGCCTACGATCTCTCTGGTAAATGGGAAATGGTGGGGCCCATCGAATTCAATGTGGACAACAATGCACCCACACTTATCATGAATGATCCGAAAAATGGCCAGTTTTTAGACGGGGATTTCACAATCAATGCAACTGTGGTGGATGCATTCATCTTCCTGGTTGAATACAGAATCGATATGACGAACTGGATACAGATGACACCGCTTCCCAATGAAATATGGGAGGCGCAATGGGATACCCAAAACGAGGTTGACGGTAACCACAGATTGAGCGTCCGTTCCATTGATTATTCCGGAAAGACAACTGAGCAGTTCGTTGATATCTATGTGGACAACGTGGAACCTACATGCACCATCGTCTCTCCCGCCCAGGACCAGTACATCGAGGATATATTCACCTTCCAAATCGCGGCAACTGACGATGTTGGTATAGACTACGTGGCAGTGAGCGTTTACGGTATGATGACTTATGCCACCTATAATATTCAGACAGGGTATTACGAGTTCCCCCTTGACACGAAACTGGAACCCGAGGACAATGTGAGGAACGTGTCTGCAGTGGCATATGATCTGTCCGGGAAGAATGCATCCTACGGGCCCGTAAGCTTCAGGGTGGACAATCATGACCCCGTACTGAACATAATCTACCCCGAAAACGGGGATTACATCTCTGGGGATCTCTTCGTTAATATATCAACTCAGGATGCGTTTATCGGGCCCCAGGAGTACAGCATCGATGATAGGGGATGGGACCCCATAGTTGTTTCCTGGAATACAACAGCCACGCTGGATGGATGGCATACGGTATCCATCAGGGTATTCGATATGATCGGGCATCTCACCCAGCAGACCATCAATGTGTACGTTGACAACACACCACCGAAATGCTCCATAATCTCTCCTGTATCTGACCAGTTCATAGAACATATATACACCTTCGAAATCTCTGCAACCGATTATGTGGGAATAGATTACGTGAACCTTGATGTATTTGGTATTGCCGTGTATATCCCGTACAACAGCGAGACAGGCTATTACGAATACAGTATCGATACAAGGACCGCAGATGATGGCACCTATATAATCGATGCAACAGCCTACGATATGTCCGGTAAATGGACCTCTGCAGAATCCGTAACATTCAGGGTGGACAACAATCCCCCTGATCTGACGATAATATCCCCTTTAAATGGTGAATACGTATCAAAAGAGATCTCAATCGATGTTATGGTTGTGGACACTTTCGGCTACCAGGTGATGTATACCGTGGATGACAGCGGATGGGTCCCCATCGCAAATCTCCTCAACACCACACTTGTAAGCGACAACGAGCACATGATTACTGTCCAGGCAGTGGATGATGCTGGACACATTAACCAGCGTGCCGTGACTGTGATTGTAGATAACATCGCTCCGGAGCTTGTGATCCTGACCCCCGATAACGGCACCCATATAAATGGTGAAATAACGGTGAGCGTTTATGCAGGCGGCGGTGTGCGAAAGGTGATGATGAGCATAGATTCGGATCCAGAGATGGACATGGTGAGCGTGGGTTTAAATACACCTTATGAAACAGTAATAGACACTAGGGAACTGGAAGACGGTCTTCATACTTTCCATATAAGCTCCGTGGACTTCACAGGTCAGGAGTCCAACAAGGAAACCACGGTCTTTGTGGATAATTCCGGACCCGTAATTATCATTGCACAGCCCAAACCGGATGCCAAAAGGGGCGGGCATATCAAGTTCGAGATCAATGCAAGTGACGACAGTGCAATCGAGGCTGTTTATATAAATATCGACAGCACCGACTGGAAAGCCATGAGCTATGACAACTATACTGGTAACTACACTTTCAGATGGCTTACATCTGAAGATGATAATAGGCTGTATGATTACGAGATAAAAACCCAGGACACGTTGGGAAATGAGGAAGTGCTGAGAGGAAAAATCGAGGTGAATAATCCTACTGACTACTGGCGTGCCTTCCAGGAAAATCTCCCTGGTATCGGGTTCATCTTCCTTCTTATATTCATCTGCATTATATTCGTGCTTTTGAAGGTAGGAAAGCTGCAGTCATGGTACAGAGAGGAGAAGGCCGCTCCCAAGCCCGGTGCGGAAGGGAAAAAGCATGGCAGATTCAGAGGAGTCTTCAGCCGGAAAAATAAAGGTGTGACTGTAAAGAAACAGGACAGTGCGAAAGATACAGCCAAGAACCTGATATTTGAAATGGAGGGTGTGGAGGGGGACATTATTCCCGCTGCCGAAGCGTCATCGTCTCCGCCACCGCCCCCCGGGTTTGGAAAGAGGTCTCTCATGGAATCCATCGACGATATCGAGATCACAGATGATGTGCCTCCCGCTCCCGAGGACAGTGTGGTTTCATCTCCCAAAGCTGACTCGATAATCACCGAGATGGAAACTGCCGCAATCAAAGAATCAGAAGTGAAAGAAGGCAAAGAGACCAAAAAAACGCCAATTCAAAGGAAAACGAAGAAGCTGAAAAGGAAGAGATTGAAATAGGCGGCAATCTCACCTGCCAAGCTGATTAGTCGATGCATCAGGGTAAATTATCTGGATGATGGAAAGTATGAAAGCCTCAGAGGATAAATGCAATCGCGAATTTCCCCGAATCGCCAGATCCATGAAGCTGGTTTTAGTGTTATTTATCGCATTGGTTGCAGTGCTTTTGATTTTATCATTGTTTACATCATCGATTGAGGCACATCCATACCTTGAAGTTGAAAAATCTGTAGAGCCCAATTCCATATGGCCTGCACAAAGTGAAAACATTCCCAACATGGCAAGCGTCACCCTGAAGATCGAGGCAAAGGGTGACCCTGCTGCTGCAATCGATGTTGTCTTGGTGATGGATTCCTCAGGGTCAATGGGACAGTCCGACCCAACATATATGAGGGTGGAGGCAACGCAGAATTTTTTGGATAAAATGCTTGCCCCTGATAGGGCTTCTGTTGTGAATTTCGCCTCCAACGCCACACTGGTTTTGGACTATGCAGGGCATCTGTCAACAGATTATGGAGGGATAAAGAAGAACCTTGCTATCATCACCTCGGGAGCAGGTACCAATATTGACGAGGCCCTCAATCTTTCCGCCCGGGAGTTGATAGACTTCGGTGATCTCCATAAGACACACCTTATAATATTTCTTACAGATGGAAAACCTGATGCCCCCGAGCACCCCAATAACGGCAATGTCACAAACGAGACTATGCAGGTATTAATAAATCACAACATCATCGTATATACCGTAGGTCTTGGATCTGACCAGGATTCCGATCTTCTTCAATGGATCGCTTATATGACCAATGGCCAGTACTACTCGGCAGTGGAAGCCTCGGAACTTTTTCAAATCTACGAGGATATCTCAGAGCGATTTCTAACCAGGGTTGCTGGGAGAGATATCGAGATTCTCGATGTTTTGCCCTCGAATATCGGATATGTCCCAGGATCGTTTTCTGAAAATTATGTGCAAATCACAAACAACCCCGATGGTACCACCCACCTCACCTGGAACATCAGCAGATTAATGCTCTCTGAATCGTGGCAGGTCTCGTATAAGATCATGTCATCACAGCGGGGAGAGATGAATATCGGGGTTTATCCATTGTCGGGAGTAAACTACACCACTTGGGATTTTAAGCCCGATTTCATCCCGTTCCCTGATGTTAAAATCTATGTGGTACTGCCCCCTCCAGTGCCCCCTCCCCCGCCGCCCCCACCACCACCGCCTCCGGCTGTACCCCCACCCCCGATGGAGTTCTTTCCCATGCCCACACCTCCTGTTTCGGCTGGCATGTTGACCCAGGTGAGCCTGACTCAGGTAGGTCAGCCTGCGGGATGGCAGGCATTGTTTGCACCATTTGCTGCCATGAGCCTGAAAGAGGTCAGCAAAGTCAAAAGTCTCGGAATTAGGGTAGGCATAGCAAACAGACTGGCCAGCGTAAAATCAGAGATAGCCGCTCGTGAAGCAAGTAAAAGGTGGTTCAGATCATTATGAAGTGGAAGAAAATAGTGGTATTGAGCATATTCGCACTGTCGGTTCTTTTGATTGTTTGTTCAGAAAGCGCTCAATCCCTGTGGCAGGGCAGTGATTTTGATGGCAACCTGAGCATCAGTTACCGACCAACGAACCCGAATAACCTGGAACCTGTCAACGTTACCATAACCTCTATGAATTCCTCTCAGCAGATCTCCTCGGCGTTCTTGTACTGCAACTTCACAAGAGATGGAGTGGAAACCCAGGGCGGCTATACATTCGAATATGCCAACTCTCAACATACACAGATGTACTGCATAATTCCCCAAATCCAGAATACCGGTGGAACCGAAGTCTCCTTCTATACCATAGCATACGATGAGATCAATGCCCCGGTAACCTCCGGAATCTTCTCATACCAAGTTGCCAGAAACGGATCATGGGTTTACGGAACATTCGAGGAGAATATCATTATGAATTATGAGCCTCAAAACCCGAACCCTTATCAGGATGTGGATATCACCATTCAATCCGGGTTCTCGGATATTCCCATCACAAGCGCCGAGATATCCTGGATGATAGATACTCCCGGTCAATCCATTCGAAACGGCGTTGCGTCCTTTGACTCCCGATCACCCACTTTTTTAAACGTCACGGTACCGGGCTACGAAGGGGGCTCCAACGTTACTTTTGCAATAACCGCATATGACCAGTATTATTCTTCTTTAACGTCATCCGGGTATCGGTACAGCGTGGGTTCATCCAATGTCACCTACATATATGATATGGTAATCGAGGTAGTGGACGATTATCAAAAAAAGCCGGCTTCGGGTGCATCAGTTACCATAAACAACGAATCCGGAATAGTGTACACTGGCCTTACCACATCCTCGGGTCTTCTGATGACCCCTGTTATGTTCCATTCTGGCGATTACACGATAGAGGTTGACTACGATTCGAAAAAACAAACCAAGAATATCGCAATCCCTTACGAGAATAACAATCAGATAACCTTTAATTTTGAGGCTCAAGCCATTGTTGTGGAAGAATTTGAATCCTTCCCGAATTTACATGAATTTGCAGGCATTATCGGAGCGTTACTTATACCTATTCTTTTCTGTTGGGTATTTTACAAGAAACAAAGCGAGAGACTCATGGCTCTCACCGAAAAGAAGAAAACATTTGGTAGAAATGATGAAGAAGAAAAGAAGACCTTTAAAACCATGTTCTGGGACACATTTTCCAAGGAAACCAAGCAACCAAAGTTGCTCACTCCCATATCCTTTTTCGTGCTTGGAGTTTTTGGTGCGGTTTTTATCCCGTTCTACCCCTGGTGGGTCATTCTCATCATTGCCTCGTTTATCTCAGTGGTTTCATACAAGTTTCCCTTTAGCGCACTCCTTCTTGTAAGTATATTTATTACTGGTCCAGCAGCCTACCAGACTGCAGAATTCGGCCTGGTCTTCCTCGTATTTTCCCTCTTGGTGATGTTATGTTCGTTTTACGATTGGAAGTTCGGGTATCTGGTTTTTTTTATGGTTTTCCTTTCAAAGTTCGGGATTTCGTTTATCATTCCCATATTTGCGGTCATGGTCTTTTCCACTTTCCTGGCAATAGCAGTTACCCTTTGCGCAGGCGTATTCCTCATCATTCTTGTGAGTGCCAGCGATTATCATGTGATGGGACTTATAGCCGGGGCTGAGCACTCCACAGCCTTCATGGTATTCTCCAAACCTGTTGTTGACAACTTCACTCCCGGCACATACGGGAGTGTGATGGGAAAGATCGCTTTGGCAGATAGTGACATAATAGGTTCCGTTCTGGCCGAAGGTTTTGCAACCTCGATGCTCCCATTCTTCGTTCTTGCAGGTTGGTGCTTTGGTATCTTTCTGCTCTCCTATCTAATCGATCAGAAGAAGAGGCTCAGTTTCACAACTGTTACGCAATGGCTGGCTTATCCATTATCTACAAAAAAGTTCAAGGAGATCATGATCTTTTCCGTCCTTTCCATTGTTCTCTCATCCTTTACAGTCATCTTTTGGTTCGGTTATTTTGAAACATCCACACTGCCTCTCATGATAGGATCGTCACTTCTATTTGTGGGTTGCAGTTTCGTAATATTCACAACCGTGGTGTCATGCTTTATCGTAAGGGAGATGTTCAGGGAGTACTTCACCAGCAAAATCGGGGTGAGTGTGGTGGGCGCAAGAGTCAGCGAGATGGCAGAGCTTGGTAAAACCACGTTTGAGCAGGTGGGAGGACTGGGGGATGTGAAAATGGATATCAAAGAGAGCATACTGATTCCCCTTCTGAGACCCGATATAGCCGATCAATTCGGAGTGGAGCCTGCCAAGGGAATTTTACTTTTCGGGGCACCTGGTTGCGGAAAAACCCTCACCATGAAAGCCCTGGCCACGGAATTAAATATCGAGATGTTCACTGTGAAATGCGGGGATTTGATGTCCAAGTGGTACGGTGAGAGCGAAACCAAAATGATGACTCTGTTCAAGACAGCCAGGGAAAGAAGACCTGCCATCATTTTCTTCGACGAAATCGATGCAGTTGCAAAGCGCAGGGACCTTTATTCTGCCGACGATGTTACCCCCAGATTGTTATCCATCATGCTCTCCGAGCTCGACGGCATGGACAAATCAACAGGTATAATCATAGTGGGCTCCACAAACAAACCCGAATTAATCGATCCGGCATTGCTCAGACCTGGCAGATTCGATAAAATCATCTATGTTCCTCCCCCTGACTATTCCGAGAGAATCGATATATTGAAGGTGCATATAGTGGGAAAACCCATGGCCGAGGATATAAAGCTCGAGGACCTGGCAAAGAAGACCGAGGGATTCTCGGGAGCGGATTTAGCAAACCTCGTGAAGGAAGGTGCGACAAATGCCATGCGCCGCTCCATGAAAACCAAGCAAATTACCACCATAACCCAGATGGATTTTCTTAACATACTGCCCAGGATAAAACCCAGCATATCTTTGACCATGAAGGAGGAGTACGAAAGAATGAAGATGCGCTATGAAAGGAAGGCGCACGACCTGACCAGAGGAGAAAACAGGGCAGTGGTAACCTTGAATTCGGTTGCAGGTCTTGCGGATGTGAAAAAGGAGCTTCAGGAATCCGTGATTCTTCCTTTGACCAAGATAAAACTTGTGGAGAAATTCAATCTGAGGACGGGAAGGGCCATACTCCTTCACAGTCCCCCCGGCTGCGGGAAAACCTACCTTATGAAAGCGATTTCCAATCAATACAATATTCCATTTCAAAAGGTAACGGGAGCTGAGCTTTTTAATGCCATAAATGCCGAAGGCACACTTGCCATCAAGGGTCTCTGGTCCTCACTGAGGGATATGGCTCCTGCCATTCTCTTAATCTCGGATATCGATGCCATAGCCGGTATAAAAAACCTTAAAGAAGAGGATGTAAAGAAAGCGCTGTCAGTCTTTTTGTCCATGATGGACGAGATCAGACCCAACGATAAGGTGATAATGGTTGCAACAACCGAGAACCCAAAAGTTTTGGATCAATCCCTGTTCAGACGCGGTAGATTCGATAAGAAGATATTCGTGCCACCTCCAGATTTTGATGTTAGAAAGAGAATATTTGAGATGAATCTGAAAGACGTTCCAAAATTCGGAAATGTGGATTATGACACCCTGGCATCCGCCACAGAGGGTTATAGCGGCGAGGATGTGTATGCAATCGTGGAGGAGGCAAAATTGCTGGCTCTGAGCAGAAAAGAGATATTCTCCGAATCCATCAAAAAGAAGAAAATCCCCCTGGGTGTGAAGATGGAGCATCTTCAAAATGCGATTAAGAAGGTTAGACCATCTGTTTCCGAATGGGAGGAGCGAATCAAGGAATCCGAGGTGAAAGAGGTCCCGGTACAAGAAGTTCCCCCGCCCGCCCCAATGCCCCCAGAGCCCCCGGCAATACCCCGGATTGTCCTTCCACCTCCGCCCCCACCACCTAATGTGATGCCCGCGGCCGAGGATATTGCTATTATGACCATAGCCCAATTGGAGGATGTATGCAGAGAGTTCGGTTTAAAGCCGTATGGTAAAAAAATCGTCCTCCAAGAACGATTGCATGATTATTTACAAAATAATGGGAGTTGATTTCCTGGACTGGATGTTGATGTTTCTCGTGCTTGGTGGATTTGTGATCCTGCTATGGCTGGGTATCCCCCTTTTATGGGCTTTAATATTTATCATCTTTTTCGCTCTTACATATCTCGGATTGAGATACCCAAGGGGAAAGGAGGATTGGCGCTATTCCTTTCGCGAGACCGCCTATGTCGTGATGACCCTCATCACAATGTTCATATTCATAATCGCAATACAAACAGCATTGGTAAATATCGGAGGCAATTTACCTTCAGGGATTACCATCCTTACATATTATGTCATCATACCGGTCATGATAATACTGTTTTTACTGGGCCTGTTCTTTCCCGGGGGAAAGGCATTTACTTTGAGAAAAAATGGCATTAAAAAAGCATAAATTCGATAATTCCCTGTAAATCAAGGCTTAAAGGCTGTTTTCCCCCCTACTTTACTATTACGAAACTTTTAAATAAAGCTAGGATTTATATGGTTGCGTAGAAAAATGGCTTTAAGAATATGATACTATCATTAATTTCATTGATTCATGTGTTAGGATTACACCGTTTGAGACATTAATTTACCTCCCTTTGGGAAAAACGCAAAAAGTTTCTCTCTAAAAAGAGAGGGGAAGTGTGTCTTCAAACTGTGAGTCAAAGGGTCATTTTTCTGGGAAAAAAAGCATTAAAAAAAGAGGTGAAATATATGAATATAGATCCCAGCACCACCAAATATCTGATACGGGCGAGTATTGTCGCCGAAGGTATAGTTGAAAAACCTGATGTGGTGGGTGCTATTTTCGGACAAACCGAAGGACTGTTAGGAAACGAACTGGACCTAAGAGATATGCAGAAAAGCGGAAGAATCGGGAGAATTGAGGTTGAAATAGGTCAAACCAAGGGCAAATCTGAGGGGGAAATCACAATCCCTTCAAGCCTTGATCAGGTTGAGACCGTTATTCTCGCTTCAGCCCTGGAGACAATCGACAGGGTTGGACCATGCAGAGCCTCCATCGAGATTACGAAAGTGGAGGATGTCAGGCTCTCCAAAAAGAAGAAGATAGTAGAGAGGGCAAAGATCTTACTGGCAAAACTCATGGCTGAATCAAATCAAACAGGGGAGAGTTTGACATCATCGGTGAGACAGGCCGTACAAGTCGAGGAGATCATACATTTCGGGAGGGACAAATCCCCCTCGGGTCCCAATGTCCCGACATCAGATGCCATAATAGTAGTGGAGGGAAGATCGGACGTTCTGAACCTTTTGAAACACGGCATAAAGAACGCGATAGCAGTGGAAGGTACGAATATTCCCAAGACCATCAGTGAACTTTCAAGGGAGAGGGTGGTTACGGCATTTGTGGACGGAGATCGGGGTGGAGAGCTTATCCTAAGAGAACTACTACAGGTTGCAGAGGTGGACTTTGTGGCCCGAGCCCCCCAGACCAGAGAGGTGGAGGATCTCACACAGAAGCAGATCATGAAAGGTCTTCGAAACAAGATTCCGGCGGAGCAGTATGTGGAGATGTACGGTCTGGAAGGTATAGAGCTACCCGCCTCACAAGCGAAAATAAATAATAAGGCGGCCTCGAAAAACCCAAAGGCCAAACCGCCAAAGCCCCCGCAAAAAAGGCAGGAAACCCCCAAGAACCGGCCTTCCAAGGAGCAACAATCCAAGGTTCTATCAGAGGAGCAGAACAGATACAAGGACATCCTGGGAGAGCTCGCAGGCAGTTCCAAGGCCAAGATGCTCAACTCAAGTGGTTCTGTTGTGGATGAAACACCGGTAAGAAACCTTGCCGAGACTTTAAAGAAAGGCTCAGCCAAAGTACAGACCCTGGTGTTCGACGGAATCATAACCCAGAGATTGATTGACATTGCCTCGGAAAAGGGCATTTCAACCATCGTTGGCAGCAAATTGGGCAACGTGTCAAAACTGGTGACCTCTATAGAGATTCTTACCAAAAATGATTTGAACTAAGAATTCCTATGCACTATATACGCATTTCAAATATTTCGGGCAAAAAGCCAGAACCAAATGAACATACAAAGAAATTTGTGTGGTGTTGGATAGATGAAGGCTACAAAGGAAAGTCCAAAAGAGACTAAACTTGTGTCTCTTGATAACTTCAAGACAACTGCGGAAATCGAGATTCCACAGGACCCGCTAAAGAGGGTAATCGGTCAGGACGAGGCCGTTAATCTCGCATATGTCGCAGCCACACAAATGAGGCATTTTTTACTTGTGGGACCACCTGGAACAGGAAAATCCATGATCGCCCAAGCTCTCTCGCTTCGACTTCCTCCCCCCAAAGAGGAGATCAGGGTTGTCCACAACCCCGAGAACCCTGAAAGGCCCTTTGTTGAGGTCAAGGGAAAGGAGGAGGTATATTCTGAAAGGGAGACCAAGGAATTTGCAGAAGGGGAGTTAATCGACCCAAAGGAGGCTCCCATCAATGTGGCTGAAAAATTGGGCTACAAATGTATGAGATGCGGGGCCTATTCTTTGTATTCCGAGCAGTATTGTCCCAAATGCAGCGAGATGAAGATCATTGGACCCAAGCAGACCGACAATCCTTTTTCCGATATCTTCGGCAGCCTTTTGGAGGTTACCGTGGGAACACTTGGAAGAAAGAACGAAAGGGTGACCACCACAAGAAAGCGATATGGAAAGGAAGAGGTCGTTGTATACGAAAGAGCTGGGGATATGGTGAAGGTTCTTGACCAAAAAGCCCTTGAAAAACGAAGGGAGTTTGAAAAGGTCAATCCCAGAAAGGTTCTCGTTCCCCTGGAAAGAAAACCCATAGTCCTTGCCACGGGAGCCAGCGAGACCGAACTTCTGGGCGATGTAAAGCACGACCCATACGGAGGGCATCCGCAACTGGGTGTCCCGGCCTTTGAAAGGGTGGTACCAGGGGCGATACATGAGGCGCATCAGGGCGTGCTGTTCGTTGACGAGCTTCCCCACCTGGGACACATGCAGCGGTTTATACTTACAGCCATGCAGGAAAAGCGTTTTCCCATCACTGCCAGAAATCCCCAAAGCTCGGGAGCCTCGGTCAAGGTCAACAGTGTGCCATGTAATTTCATTTTCGTGGGAGCGTGCAATATCCAGGATCTTCACAGTATACTCTCGCCCTTAAGATCGCGTATAATCGGCGCCGGGTATGAAATCCTGGTTGAAACCACAATGGAGGACAGCCAGGAGAACCGCATAAAGATGGCCCAATTCGTGGCTCAAGAGATCACCATGGACGGAAAGATTCCCCATGCCACAAAGAATGCCGTATCTGCAATAATCGATGAATCCGGAAGACGTGCCAAGAAAATCGATAACAAAAACCATGCATTGACCCTTCGCCTCAGGGAGATCGGCGGATTGATAAGAGCGGCAGGAGATATCGCCACAATAGGAGGTGCGGAGGTCATAGACTCTTCGCATATCAAAGCAGCTATGAAACACAGCAAAACAATTGAAGAGCAGATAAAGGAAAGGTACGGCTCATATTTTGCAGGTCTCTCAACGGATCTCTCCAGCTCCCAGAAAGAGATGAGTCCGTATCATTACTGGAACCGACATTCATATGACGATAAAACAGGATATGAATAATACCTTTTTTCGAAATCTCAGATCACTCTTCTCATGAGATATCCGGCCTCACCATCTTCATAATAGGACGGTAAGAGCGAGATGATATCAAAACCTTGTGTATTATAAAACCGCAGGGCTCTCTCGTTGCTCAGGCGGACCTCGAGGCGGATGGCCTTGATGTCGGCCACATAACATCTGGAAATAAGTTCCGCAAGTAGCCTTGTGCCCACTCCCCTGTTTCTGTATTCTGGTCGAACAGTCATAAGCAGTATCCTTGCCTCCTTGGGTGCGGATATGACGGCTGCCAAAACACCAACCACCCCTGATTTATCTTCCACTACCAAAAAACCCCTCTCCCACCCTTCCATAATTGAAAAATAAAAGTTCGGATTGTAATTCCGATTGAATGTTTCGGCTATCAAGGATGTGACCTGCGAGAGGTCTTGGGAACGAAAATCTCTAATTAACAGCATTGGCTCCTTAATTACCCTGGGGAATAATATAAATAACGGTAGTTCCTCTATTTTATGGTCTCCAGCTGCGAGATAATGTTCCAGATGAGGGTTCTTCCGTGAAGCGGTATGTTCGGATCATTGGCAAGCTCATCCAAAATGAAAACAGCACTTGCGGTTCTGAAATCCAAAGCATCGTTGGAGTTAAGCAGTATCTCCTTTGCCTGGGTTGCGCCCCTCCTTATGTTCCTGGGCACTGATGTATCCTCGGCGAGCTGATCCAGAACTTCAATGACCTGATTGAGTCTTGTATTGGTATCGGACATATGCTCACCTCGGATTCGAACCGCATCGACACCCATAACGCGCAACTTAACTTAAATCTTTTGAAGGATTTTAATACAAATAGGGATTTAAACACGACCTTAGATAAAAAAGGGAACATATGAACTACCTTTCCTTAAAAGCACCCCTTTCCTTGTAGGTTGTGACAACCATTAGGGTCTTTGTATCCTTGACTCCCGCCAGTTGCCTAATGGAGTTAACAACGTACTCGTTGCAGCTGTCATAATTCTTAAAATGAGCCTTCAGGATGATATCGATATCTCCGGTTACCAGGAACACATCCTCCACATCCTCATTTTTTGAAAGCTCTGCAGCCAGCTTCTCCACACTCTGTGTATTAACCTTCAATGTGATCAGGGCTGTAACCATCTCCTCACCGTAATAATTGGCGAGTGCTGTTTCCCTTGTCAATTTATTTTCTTCCTGTGCCATGTATATGCCTCTGAATCGTAGATAATGTGTTAAGTTAAAATAAATTTTTGCCAAGTATCAACCTTTTTTCTCGGCCAGGCTCTTTTCGAACACGTATTTGGACCATTCATGTATCTTTTTTGCCTTCTTAAACACCTTTTCGTCCACATCCAGTATATCGCTTGTTCCGTGATCCATCTCCCATCTGGCCCTCACAAGATGCCTGGCAAAATAGGCAATCTGATGCTCGATTTCTGTCTTGTCCTTCTTGCCCACAAGAGGCTCTGTGAGCATCAGTTCGTGAATTGCAATGGCGCATGTTTTCTCAAGAGTTGTAAGATACCTCTTGACCTTTTCCCTGGACTCGGGTGTCGATGGTTTGGAATATCTGTAAAAGCCCCTGGTAACCCGTGAAATATGTTTCTGCTTACTGAGCTTTGGAAGAAGTTTTCTCACCTTTTCAATTGAAACGCGGGTGGCTTCCGATAGTTTTCTGGCGTCGTAGACCTCGTCCTTGTTCTTTTTAAAGCAGGCCAGTATCTTCTCTTCCGCATCCGTTGTATCACCCTCTATGACCAGTCATCGAGTTTTCTCTGTCCCTCATCTCTTCTTTTGCTTTTAACCTTTTCCAAGGCGCTTTTTACCCTGTTTTCCGCAAATTCGTAATCCGAAACCAGAAGTGTTATGATCTTCTGTTCCTGAATACCACCAAGGGAGATCTCATAATCATCGGTAATATCGGGTTTTAGAAAGATATCTCTTACCTCTTGATAATTTTCGATTTGAAGCTCTTTTTCTTTTAAGATGTTTTCAAGGTTCTCGTGCTTTTTCAGGAGTTTTAGCGCGGTTTTCGGCCCTATTCCCTTTACTCCCGGGTTGAAATCCGTTCCCACGAGGATGGCAAGATCCACAAGCTGCTGCCTTGAAATTTCAAGTGAG
>CBDVCK010000012.1:0-27531 GCA_965372465.1 uncultured Thermoplasmata archaeon
CTTCTTTAAATAATTTCTCGGCAGATTTAATGTTCATTCCGCTTTTTCCTACTTTAACAAGTTTTACCCCAAACTCCGAGATAAAGGCCTGTAAATCAAATTCGGGTTCTTCTATCTTTTTCTCTTTTTCTAATTCCAACTTCTCTTCAACAACCTTCTCCTCAGATATCAGCTCAGGCTTCACCTCTTCAACCTCTACTTCTTCTGGAGGGATTTCTTCAATTTTTAGTTCCACACCTTCGATAGTCCCCATATGCTCCATCAACTTTTTAAGGTATTTTGCCGCATCGAGATAATCCTTGCTTTCAAGGGAGGATTCCCCGCTTTTTAATATGGCAATCACTTCTGTTAGATCAGTTCCCTTGCTTTTCGCCTTGGCCAATTCGGATTTTGCTGTGGATAGTTTTTCAAACAGGTTTCTTGTAATTTCCCTTTCTATGAGTCGTTTACAATTTTCGGTAAATACCGAAACCTGTGAGTATGATTCCTCTTCCAAAGCGGCCTTTGCTTCGCTAAGCATGTTATTTGCCCTTGTAACATTCACTCCCATTTCCCTAGCAGTGGCAATGAGTTGTTCACAATTCTCAATTGGTAATGAAAGATGGCCCACATACGAATGTTTTGCCTCTCGTATGGTTTCTTTTGCAAATTTAACCGCTGTGGAGAATCCCTTCTCGGAAAATGCCTTCTCCGCCGTTTCAAATAGCTCTTTTGCTTTTTTAACATCAACACCTATATCATCACTCTCATTCAATCTGGCTTGAGCTGCCCTTAGAGTGGTTGATGCCCTTTCGTATCCTTCTGTTGTTTCTGAAAGAACCATCCCACTTTCCAAGGCAAATTCGAGGGCTTTTACGTAATCCTTGTTTTTTAGGGATGTCGCTGCCTTTATCAAAAGGCCTCTTACACTCTCTGCCTCTATACCCTTTTTCTCGGCATCCTTGAGTTTTGCTGCGGTCACTGCAATGATCTCGGCCGCCATCTTCTTCTGAAGATCTACCTTCTCTACCTCGTTTTCGCTCTGCATTGCAAGTCTTAAGGCTTCATTGAAATCTTCATCGGAAAGAGCGATTTTTGCTTCCTCTAACAATTTTTCTGCCTTAGAAACATCCACACCCTCTTTTTTAGACTTATCGATTATGGACTGGAACAATGATATAGCCTCTGATACCTTCTGCTCTTTTGCCTTTTTTGCTATTCTAATACACTTCTTTCCCAGTTCTATTGAGGAAATATATTCATTGTTCTTAAGTTCAGCAAAAGCCATTTCAAGCAGTTTCTTTGCCTCGGTCACATCTGCTTTTATATTTTCTGCTTCTTGGATATAATTCCCTGCAAGATTGATTATATTTGCTGTTCTTTGGCTTTCGTCCCTTATCTCTTCTATCTCACCTAAGCTATGAGAGGAATATTTTGCCGCCTTTTCATATCGTCCCTGCTCAAGGGCTTCTTCTGCTTTTTGATATAGAACCTCGACAGTCAAAACATCCAGACCTATCTTCTTTGCTTCGATTATCATGGAATATGCATTTGATAGCATATCTGATATCTTCATATGGCACAATTCTTCGGCTTTCTCAACTGTTTTTGAGGCAGAATCCAAAGCTTTGTCATATTGCCCGTTATTCATGTAGATTACAGTCTTTTTTTGATGTAATTCCACATCTGAAGTGTCCATTTCCAGGCTTTTTGCAATATCAATACAATCCTTGCTTGTAGCCATATTCTCTCTGATGGAATGCATTATTGTAAGTCGTCCGATATCATTTTTACATTCCTCAACCAATTTTGATACAGTTTTAAATTTACCCGCTTTCAGTGCATCCTGGGCCATTTTGAGTTTCTTGGCAGGTACCGCCATATCTATATCTTTTTTCAAGGCATCTTCAAGCTGGGTTTTTATTGAAATAATAGCCTCGGAAAGCTCCCTATGTTCACCAAGGAAGGAACGGGTTTCCTCTTCACTTTCAGTCATGATAGAATAGGCCTTTTTAAAATCCCTCTTTTTAATTGCCTCATTTGCGCCCTGAAGTTTATTAGTTAAACTTGAGATGTCCATTCCATATTCTTTTGCCTGTTGGATATTTTTACTAATATTGGATGCAAGATCGGATACTATTTTGTGCTGTTGTTCTTTGATATCCTGAACGGCTTTTTTAGAAAGGGCAAAAGCTTCAGAAAATTCTTTTTCAGAAAAAAGGATCTTTACTTTGGATAGCGTACCCTCGATTTCTTGGGCTTCCCCTTTCATCTCCTTTAAAGAGGTTAACGATGTTTCTACAAGGTTTATTAAGCTATTTGCATATTCTTCAACAATATTCTTACATTTTGTTAAATATGTATGGGCTTCTTCAAATGCATTTCTCTCAAGTTCCCCTCCTGCATTTGATAGTGCTTTAAGACATTTGAGTTTATTGTCTCCTTCTTCAAGAGAGTTCACGATATAGGAGAGCTCAACAATTTCAGATGTGACACCTTTGTTAATGGCTTCTCCGGCCTCTTCCTTGCTTTTATTTGCTAGTTCAATGGCCTTGTCGTAATCATCCGCCTTTAAAGCAACCATAGCTTGTGTAAGGTATTCTTTTACCTTTTTTATTTCAGGGTCTGTTTTTTCTCCCAATGAAACAATTTGTTCCGAATTCTTAATAATTTCCATGGTACGGTCATACATTGCCTTTTCTATGGTTTCCCTGCATTGTGAAATAAGAGTCATGGCTTTCTTGTAATCCTTGCTTTCGAAAGCACCCTTTGCCTCCTTCATCAGATCCATTATATGGGTAGTATCTACACCTATCTTCGAGGCTCTAGATAAAGCTTGAGTGATTAACTGTAGTTCTTCCTTTGCGCCTTCATAATTGCTAATCGATTTGTTTATTGTGGCTTCCCCTTTTCTGGCATGTTCCATAGCCTCAGCGAATTTTTTATTTTTTAGGGAGTTTCTTGCCATATCCAGATATTTCACTGCCTCCGATAGGTCTGCTCCAATATTTTTGGCAGTAATGAACTTTGGACGTGAGAGGGAAATGGTCTTTAAAACACATTGGAATTGGGCGTTTTCCACCTCCTCTTTTATCTGATTTGAATAATCGTAAACTTCGGAAAAATTCTTGGATTTTAGGGATTCCTTGGCCTTGTTTAAAAGAAGCGATGCTTTGATCACTTCAGCATTGATTGCTTTTGCTTCTCTTATTTCATCTTCACACTTGCGTAAAAAATTTGTGCTACCCCGTTCCACTATTTTTTGGGTCTCGATGTTGCACTTATTTACAATATCAATTGCATTTTCGTATTCCTTGCTCTCCAGGGCGGTCTTCGCTTCATCATACAGATTCTCGGCTTTCGTAACATCGGCTTCCATCCTTTTTGCCAACTCAATCGTCACCATTGAATTTTCAATTTGTTTGGATATTTCGTCCTCTGCGATCTTTCCTGATTGCTGTACACAATCATTGATAAATTTCAATGCACTTTCGTACTCGCTCTTATCTGTATGCTCCCTTGCTTTATCCAATAAGGATTCTACTGCAGAGACATCCTCCTCTATCTTTTTGGCTATGACGATTAGGGATTGTGCCTTTGTGAACGCTGAGGATACCTTTTCATTGAGTAATTTGTCAACCTCACCCCATCCTTTTTCTGCATGTTGCAAGGCTTCTTCGAAATTCCCTTCTTTCAACGCTTTGTCGGATTTAACGAGGGTCTCATCCAAATTAGGTGCTTTCACACCAAT
This sequence comes from uncultured Thermoplasmata archaeon, assembly GCA_965372465.1. Taxonomy (GTDB): domain Archaea; phylum Thermoplasmatota; class Thermoplasmata. Next base: position 3,731 of record CBDVCK010000012.1, read on the forward strand.
GTCCTTTGCCAACTTGACGAGGTTCTTTGTTGAGTCTAATACCATTAAAACATGATCTTCAAGAGCCTTCTGCGCAATAGTTTTACTTTCGGTTGCATGGTCCAAGGCAGATTTAAATTCTTTTTGAGCAAAAGCGGATGTGGCCTCAGTAAGTTTTGCCTCAGCCTTTGCCACGTTTGCATCCATATTCTTTGCAGATTTTATTAGTTCCTCAGCCGCCGCTATATCCTCGTTGGCCATATTACGGAACTTCGTGGCCTCTTGTGCCTTCTTCTCGAGCTGTTTTGTCAGTTGAAGGGCTTTTAAATAATTGGATGCCAATTTTTTGCGCCCCCATACCTGAAGCGTTTTTTCCTAATCGAGTACTCCTTTATTACCCTATTTATCCATTCATATCATTTTATTAATATATATATAAATGAATTAGGCTACTTATTATCATTTTTTATCCCGTTCCATTTCGTGCTTTTCATACTTTTTTTCCGTTTTTCGGGCTTTTGAGCAACTTTGGCCCCTACCAAATTCTTCGGGTTTCTTTGGTAGCGATAGACTTCTCTACCCACTACCCGTTTTAAGTACATTTGAGAATATACAATAGCTTTCTACCACATTAATCATTATTTTGCTGGAATATAAATATTTTGGTATGATAAAAATCCAATAAAACCCTTTAAACCTGTGTTAAACCCCCCTTTATTCTCTCAATACAGATATTCAGCATCGCCTCAACATCACCTTGTCCTGTAAGACCGGCAGCACCATCGTGTCCACCCCCCTCACAACCATTTTCCCCACCGATTTCGGCCATTATATTTCCCAGATGAAGGCCATTTTTTATTATAGCAGAATTTGCTCTTGCGCTTATTCTGAATTCATTTTCCCGTTGGGAACCCACAAATGCACAATCTGCACCAAGCGAAAGTAATGCATTACATACGCTTGCTTCGAATGAACTCACTGAAGATACAGCGATTATGAATCCACCTTTTCTCTGATATTTCAACCTCTGCGCTCCTTTTAACCTCGATATTTTTTTAGAATAATCTGTTTCGTGCTCTTCCTCAAAAAGCAGGAGAACGTCGTCCATACCAACACAGCTTTCCTCCATGATCTCTGCAAAGGTTTTCAGAGTGCTTGCATTTGCATAACTGAATTTTCCTGTATCTGTCATGATGCCTGCAAGTAGAGCAAGGCCGATTTTGGGAGTTATCTTTATTTCTCCAAGCTTTAAAATCTCGTAAATTATCTCTGCACAGGAAGTTTTATTTTCATCCACATAACATAATTCTGTTTCCCAGTTGAAGGTTTGGGAATGGTGGTCAATCACAATATGATTCCCTAGTTTCTCCTTATATTCACCCACCCTCTCAGGAGATGGGATGTCCACCAGGATAGTTCTATCAAAAAGTGAAGTGTCTGGTTTTTCAAGTATTTCAATATCAAGATTATTTTGAATGCTCTTGCTGTTCTTACTAAGGCCTTCAGCTGCTCCAATGGCAACATCAGGAAATGCCAGATGCAGTGCAACAGCGCAACCTAATGCATCAGGGTCAGCATTCACGTGGAGAAGGACGCACTTTGTTCCCGTTTCGAGCTCATGAAGTATCTTTTCCAACATTTCTTTACCATTCCCTTTCAAGGTACATACCTCTGGCTATTAAAAAGTGTAGTATTATTAATAATACAGAACTGGTTCCGGGATTTTTTGGTTCAAAAAACCTTTAAATCCTCATTTTACGCTTCTTCTTCGAAACCAATGTTGCCGAAGGAATGCATATTGCTCCCACAAATACCAGAGCCCCGGCTCCGCACAGCTGGCTTTCTTCTTCTGTAGGTGCATCTCCGAAATAGGCTGTATAAACTGGATCGTGCTCAACTCGAAGACCTTTCCAGGAGGGGAAGCAAACCGCGTACCATAAGGCTCTGACTCCAAAACCATCTGGATTAAAAATATTGAGACTTTTCTGGGCTAGATCCCTTGGACTTTCATATTTCTCTTGAACATGTTCACTTAAACCGTAAGCCATCACACTGAATATAGCAGCAGAGAAACCTAGTTGCCACGCAACCAATAACAAATCATTGAACTTTGCCTGCACCAAGATATTATATGCAGGGTTATTCTCCTCGATTGTATCGCCTGAGTCCTCGTCTATGAGATCGAATTCCCCCATGAATCTTATGGCAAATGCCCTTTCATCCTTTGTCCCAACTGCAATTGATATATTCTCATCGGCAAGTTCAGTTGCAGTGGGGCTTATTGTATTGCCTGAGGTTTCACCTGTAATTTGGTATTTCGATGTGAATATAGAGACGAAATGAACTGCACTGATTCCTAGTGAATCGGGAAGATCCCCAGGATCTACCTGTTTGGGAAGTCCCAAAACGAAAGCCCATAGTTCTGTCACCTGTCCAATTGTATAATCGGTTTCAGTCTTTACTTCACCTGTTTTATCGTTTATCGTAATATCGTAAGTGATAGTTAATTCGCTGAATTTTGCAATCCAACCGGTTTTAAATATCCAACCCAAAAGAGGATTCTTGCTTACATAGGCATACATATTTTCGTATTTCATGCCGAATTTGTAATGGCCATCCCCCAATTTCTGGGCCGGAATTGGCGTAACAACCGGTGCATAGGATTCGTTTCCGTCGAGTGTCTCCCCTATGCCAAATGGTACCACATAGAGGATATCCTCGTTATGAGGTGCATCTGGATTGGGTATACTGTTATTGTTGGAGTCATTGTAAACCATCAGAAAAGCCAATAATGCCCCAATGAACACTTCATTACCATCTGGAGTGAAATAATGCATGCCGTACAATTGGTAAGGTAAAGTGCCTGAAGCCGAATCATTATCAATACCCTTGAAAGCAACTAAAAATGCCTGAACATCGGCATAGTTTACATAGGATATCACAAATGTCGCATCCCCGTTATCGGTTTCATTAGTAACCTCAGCTGTCCAGTATTCCTCATCGAATGAATGCCCTGTGATTTCTTCTTCATCTCCATCCTCCCAGTCATCCAGGCCGGATGCAGAGGATGTGGGCATCAAAAACAGTCCCGCGATAAGTATACACAATAGTTTCAGACCCACGATTCTCATGTTTCCACCTCGGAATACATTGGGAAGGTCATATAAAAAGATAACCGCTGTGAAAATTCATATTGATAACGGAGTAAAATCCTCTGGTTTTTTTATTAGGGTTATCCCCTAGCTTTTACTATCACCAAGATTATGATTATTATGATGATAATAACGGCAATGACCATCAGCAATGTTGAGTCGATCCAATCCCATTGGCCGTCGCCATCTCCATCCAGCCCCCCATCCAATGAAATCGTGAAAGTATGACTGTCTGTTCCTCCGTTTCCGTCGCTCACCTGGATTGTGAATTCGTTGGAACCGCTATCACTGGATGCAGGTGTACCATATATGGTCCCATTGCTCGAACCAATACTAAGCCAATTCGGTCCAGAATTCTTGCTCCAGGAAAGGGTATCTGAATCAGGGTCTGTTGCTGTGAAGGTGAAAGTCAATGTGGAGTTAATATCGGCTGTTGTGGGAGCAGATGCCTTGTTCGTAATGGAAGGGGGATTGTTTACAGTAGACGGAGTATAGGTTGTGAAATTCCAGTATCCGTCAGGTTGATTCCCGTAAGAACTCGTTTCCCAGCCGTCTGTCAAATTGACCCGCCAGTAGAATGTTCCTGATGGAGTTGTATCAAAAGAACCTGATTCAGTGATCAAACCAGAGCCTGATTCGATTATATTCGTGAAATCGGAATCTGTGGCCACTTGCCAACTGTAGTTTATCGGGGAATTCCCTTCCGCATCTGCTCCCGGGGAGGTCCAGGACACGGTTTGAGTTGCAGAAGCAGTTATGTTGCTTCCCTGTAAAGGAGAGATTGGTGTAATAGGTGCTAAAACCTCATTCAAATGAAAGTCAACCTCGTTTACGGTGCTCCATGCGCCGGTGGAATTTTGCACTTGAACCGTAAGCTTGTAGGTTGTACCATCCTCCAAGGAAGGACCGTTTGTTGGGGAGGGTGCGGTATTGTAGGTTACAGTAATTTCAGACCCCGATGGTTGTGAATCTGTTAAATTGGAAAACCATAAAACGTTTGAGCCTCCGGCATCCCAAAGACTGACATTGTATTGTGCCAAGGCATCGGACTTTAGATCATTATATGTGAAACTGAATTCAGGCTCATTGGAAATAATATGCTGGATTTCAGATGTAGAAGGAAGGAATCCGTCCACCATTACGGAATCCACTGTTGGATTTGGTGGCTTGGGTCCATTTCTGGAAGCGATGTAGATATCACCATCAGTATTTCGATAATCAGACCATGTAACATAAATTTCATTTGCTGGGCTCGATACCATAGCAGGGTCATATTGGCTATTGTCACCTGAGTCGTCATTTATTCTCTCATTTGGGTGCAACCAATTCAATCCAACATCCATAGAATATGCAAAGAAGATATCTCCAAAACCTTCTCTATAATCTTGCCAAGCAACGTAAATCGTACCGGTTGGTCCTACATCAACAACAGGATCGTATTGACTATCTAATTCTGTATCCGAATTGATCTTTACATTCGGACTTAACCAGGTTTCTCCCCCATCAATTGACCCTGCAAAGTAGATATCACCACCCACATTACGATAGTCCTGCCAAACAATGTACACTCCATTGCTTGAGTTCACAGCAATATCTGGATTAAGTTGTGAACTTGTTCCTGTATCATCATTTATTTTTATATTAGGTTCTGTCCAGGTTGATCCTCCATCCGTTGATTTTGCAAAATAGATATCGTCATCGCCATTACGGTCATCCTCCCAAGTCACGTAAATCGTACCCGCCGAATCTACTGCTATTTTGGAATTTCGTTGAATGGAAGAATTTGCAGAATTTACCCTTATATTTGGATCACTCCAAGTATCTCCTCCATCAATTGATTTGGCAAAGTAAATATTCCAATCACCGTTGCGATTATCTTCCCAGACAACATAAATCGTACCACCTGAGTCCACTGCAATTGAAGGTGCTGATTGCCATCCAGTATCATTGCCTGTATTGATTTTTACATTAGGTTCGGTCCAGTTGGTGCCTCCATTTATGGATTTTGAGAAATAAATGTCATAACTCCCATTTCGGTCGTCTTGCCAGACCACATATATGCCATCATCCGGTCCCACAGCAAGCGAAGGATAAGTTTGATCAGTGTTACCTGGCTCGGTGTTGACCCTAATATTGGGATTACTCCATGTTACACCAGAATCTGTGGAGTTGGCAAAGAAGATGTCCCAATCGCCATTGCGGTTATCGAACCAAGTAACATATACAGTACCTGTGGAATTCACTGCGATAGAGGGATCGCTTTGGGAATTATCACCTGCATCGTTGTTGACCTGTGAATTGTTGGAAAATGGTGGGTCCCCCGAAATCTGTGAGGGTACTATCCAGAAAAATGAGGCGACACAGGATGCTAATAATAAAAGCGCGATCATCATTGATACTCTTTTATTTTCTTTATCATCACGAGTCATAAAATCCCTCTTTTAGTCAGATTTGTACCTACCTATATAAATATATTTATTGAATGCTAATGGCAAATTCAATTAAATTCTATCAATCAAGGTCTTCATCGTCTGGTGGCGGGGGCTCTTCTTCATCTGAGTCGGGGAATTCTTCATCTTTAGGGGATGTTAGCTCATCCTTAGGGAAGGGTAAGTCATCATCTTCTGGCGGTGGAGGTTCCTCTTCATCCTCAGGGGAAGGTAAGTCATCATAATCAGGAGGTGGCGGCTCCTCATCCTTATAGAGTGACCCTTCCTCTCCAAGTTGTTCTTCTGGTTCTCCACCCTTACTTTCCTGTTCCCTTGATATGTCAGTTTGTTTTTGTTTTTCATCCTCCTCTTCCTTTGTTTTTCGCATAATAAGGATGAAGAGAATTAAAAGTATGATTACGATAAGGATTAAAAGAATCCAACATAGAGGTGAACTATCATCATCCGGTGCGGTATCATCATCCAAACCATCATCCACAGTGACAGTGAAAGTGCAGTTGTCAGTGCCTCCCTTTCCATCAGCCACCCGAATGGAAAATTCATTTGGACCCATATCTTCTGAGAAGGGGGTTCCAAAGATTGTGCCGTTAGTTGTTCCAATACTTAACCAATCCGGTCCTGTAAGTTTGCTCCATGAAAGGGGATCTGAATCAGGGTCAGTTGCAGTGAAGGTAAAGTCCAATATCGTATTCACGGAAGCTTGAGTAGGTGCAGAGTCCTTATTTGTGATTGTAGGCGGGTTGTTGGTAGTGGGAGTTAGCTCAACAAAAATTGTGAATGTATGGTTGTCCATACCTCCTTTTCCATCGCTTACGTTGATTGAAAAGTGGTTAAAACCCCAATCGTCAGGGGAAGGGGCTCCAAAAATCGTGCCATTTGCAGAGCCAAGGTTCAACCACAGTGGTCCTGAAATCACATTCCAGGTAAGTGGGTCAGATTCAGGATCGAATGCTGTAAATGTGAAGGTTGCAGGAATTTTAACATAACTTGTGTTGGGTTCCTCTCCCTTATTTGTTATAACAGGAGGATTGTTCGGGACCAATCCAGTATAGGTTGTGAAGTTCCAGAAACCATCAGGTTGATTCCCATAGGTACCAGTCTCCCAGCCATCCGTTATATTGACCCGCCAGTAGAAGTATCCAGAAGGACGTGTGTCAAATGGATTTGATTCGGTTACCAATCCCGATCCATTCTCAATTATATATTTAAATTCCGAATCCCTGGCAACTTCCCAATTATAACTAACAGGGAAATCTCCCTCGGAATCCATTCCTGGTGGGCTCCAAGATATAGTCTGGTTGTGAGAACTTGATATAATACTATTATCAGGGGGAATAACCGGTTCCGTGGGCATTAGAACTTCATTCAAATGAAAGTTCACCTGGGATGCCGGGCTCCACACGCCGGAGGTGTTTTCAACCTGAACTCTCAATTTATATGATATTCCGTCAATCAGCTGGGGACCAAAGGTCGGATAGGGTGCTGTATTGTAAATCAGGGAGATTTGTGAACCCGATGAAACCGATTGGGTTCTGTTGCACCACCATAATAATGTGGAGCCCAACTCATCCCATACACTTGCATTGTACTGCGTAAGAGTATCGGAGCTGGGATCAGTATATCTGAAGCTGAAAGTTGGCTCGCTTGGGATGATATGCCGAATCCCCTGGGTACCCCCGAAGTAACCTTCGACCTTAAGTTGTTCGGCCACAGGAAACGGATTGATGGGATCGATTTTAGCTGAGTAGATATCATCGCTAATCCCACTGCGATAATCCTCCCAAGCTACATAGATCGGACCATTGTTACCAATTCCAATTGCAGGATATCGTTGGTTTCTACCCTGGGTATCATCGTTAACCCTTAAATTGGGAAACGTCCAATTAACACCTCCATTGATAGAATATGCAAAATAGATATCGGAATTAACACTGCGTAAATCTTGCCATGTTGCATAGATTGTACCTGTCCAACTTACTGTAATTTTGGGATTCAATTGCCATGTCGTTCCAGAATCCGAGTTCACTTTGATATTGGGGTCTGTCCAATTGACACCACCATCAAGAGATTTTGCAAAGTATACATCAGGATTACCTAGCCTGTTGTCTTCCCAAACCAGGTAGATACAGTCCGAATCGTAAATAGCTATGGAAGGAATTCCTTGACCCTGGGTACCCAAATCGGTATTAACCCTTATGCTGGGATCCAACCAGGTTTCGCCTCCGTCTGAAGATTTTCCTATATGTATATCATTGTCACCGGTAATTTGATCCTGCCAGGCCACATAAATTACGCCAGTTGAGTCTACAGCCATGGTTGGCCGAAGTTGTTTTGTTGTTGTGGAATCTCTGTTAATCCTTTTATTATCATCTGACCATGTAAAACCGCCATCTGTGGACTTAGAGAAGTAGATGTCATAATTACCCCAACGGTAGTCCTCCCATGCAACAAAAATAGTACCTGCTGAGGAAACTGCTATTGTTGGGGTAGTCTGGCCTAATGTACCGTTATCCACCTTAATATTTGGATCAGTCCAGTTCGTACCGCCATTCGTGGATTTAGCAAAATATATATCATAATCACCGTTGCGGTCATCCTGCCAAACGGTATAGAGTGTACCGTCAGGACCTATTGCGATTTGGGGAGCGCTTTGAGTACTGTTTGATCCATCTGTACTAACCTTTGCATTAGGACTGCTCCAGGTTGCCCCGAAATCTGTAGATTTGGCAAAATAGATATCCCAATCACCGTTGCGGTAGTCCTCCCATACGACATATGCCCTTCCCTGGAAGTCAACAGCAAGGGCTGGACTTGTCTGATCTCCCAGGTCGATATCATTTGCCTTTGTGTTAGTGGAAAACGGGGAATCGCCAAGGATTTTTGGTGGTATATAGAAAAGAAATAAGATGCTCCCTGACAATAATAGGAATGATATGATAAGGACTGCCGTTTTTTCTTTATGATATTTCAAAATCAAATAACCTCTCTCCACTTTCGTATTTATCCTATTGTATTTCTTCTTCCACAGGATTTTCCACCTCTTCGGATACATCAGGTGATGCAGTTTCTTCGGAAGGTATATCTTCCACTTTTGACTTCTTTTTAACTAAAAGTAGGAGCAATATTACCACGATTACGATTACAACGACAATCAGCAAAATCAGCGTCATCGGGAACTCCTCTTCTGATTCTGTTTTAGCCGATACAACTGGTGAAGGATCTGAGGGATTTGATGCATTATCAACAGCTACTATCCTGTAGAAATATACTGTATCGGGTTCAACATCAGAATCTTCAAAGAATTCCGTTCCCGCAGGTACGTTTGACATATTCACCCAGGATCCATCACTGCTTGTTGCGCGCTGAACTACATAATGACCCAAATCGGATTCTGTGTTTGCAGGCCAGGCAATCTCGATTTTATCGCTGCCTTTGACATCCAATGTGGGCTGGCTCGGAGCTGCTGGCGGGGTTATATCCCCCGCAGCATTAACAGTCAATAATCCTGTTAAGTTGCTAACACTACCATATGTGGCCGTTACTGTACATGTTCCTGTGATGGATAATATCTGTGCAGTAAACGTAGTGTATGCCCCTAGATTTGTGACTTGACCTATCAAATTATCTGAAGAGGTCCAAGAGGCCTCCACATTGAACAGGAAACCCACGGTATCATTGTAAGCTGCTGCATGGAAGGAATCGGTTTCTCCACCATTGTAAGTCATAGTTGTTATAACATTTCCCGCATCACCAACTGTATCCCGAATCATGATTTCATCTGCTGTGGGAGTTAAAACCACAAGTGAACCTGAGGTATTACTGATACTGCCATATGTGGCTGTGATCGTGCATGTGCTGTCAACTGAAACCCATTGTGCAGTGAAGTTGGTCCAGTGTCCAGATGTCGTGATAGTTCCTATTGATGTATCACTACTTTCCCATTCAACCTCTACAAGAGAAATAAATTCCAGGTAGGTTTGATTCCAGCCGGTTGCATAGAAAATATCGGCAGCATCGACAATGTATATCCCATTGCCAGCCCAACCGGATGCACCATCATCTGAACGGGAGATTATAATCTGGTCTATAAAGGGTGGAGTGATAGTCAGAATTCCAGTTTTATTTGAACCATATGTTACGCTCGTTGCAGTTATTGTACAAGTTCCGATATCCTGCGCCGTGAATGTCGTCGAAGTGCCAGATAATGTTACATCACCAATTGCAGGTGCATCGCTTGACCAATCAACCTCAACCAATTTCACGAACTCACCTGCAGTATCATTCCAACCACAGGCATACAATGTCAAAGCATCGTATTTTTTATAATCATCATCACCGATCCAACCAGTGCTGAAATCCGGGGAAACTGAGATGATCACCCGATCCACCGAAAAAGCACTTACCGTAAGAACTCCTGTTTGATTGGAGCCATAAGTCGTATTCGTTGCAGTGATTACGCATGTTCCTGCTCCTGTCACAGTAAAGGTTGTTGAAGGACCTTGGGGCGTAACATCTCCTACTCCAGTATTATCACTTGACCATGTACTTTCCACAAGTCCAATGAACATATTCAAGGTATCATTCCATGCACATGCATAGTATGTATCTACATCTGAGAGGGCATAATAATCATCTCCGATCCACCCACTCGAGCCATCCGGGGATTTGGAAATGAAAATCCTATCTATAGCTTGACCAGGGACAAGCAAAACCCCTGTTTCGTTAGAACCAAATGTAGTATTTGTGGCACTAACTTTACAAGTTCCAGCACCCACAGCTGAAAAGGTTGTTGAGTTCCCGACTTGCGGGGATAATACACCCACATTAGTATCATTACTTACCCAATCACACTCAATTGGGATTACGCACTCATCATGGGTATCATTCCATCCACAAGCATAGAAAGTAGCTGTTCCACCCAGGACAATGGATTCATCATCCGCCCATCCGGAACTTCCATCAGGTGAAAGCGATATTAGAATCCTGTCGATTTCCAAAGAACCCACGGAAATTACCCCTGTTTCATTTAAACCGTAGGTTGCATTAGTTGCCGTGATTTTGCATGTTCCCATACCCAAGGCTGTGAATGTAGCAGAAGTACCCTGTTGCGTTACATTACCTACATCAGAATCATCGCTTGACCATGTGCAATCCACAAGATTCACGAATTCATCATATGTATCGTTCCAACCGCATGCATATAGGGTTTCAGTATCATATTTCGTATAGGTTCTTCCTCCAAGCCAACCACTGCTACCATCCAAAGTAAGGGATATAATTATACCATCTATGTCCAGTGGATTCACAGTCAATATACCTGTCTCATTTGAGCCATAAGTTGCATGGATTGCAGAAACTCTGCATGTGCCTACCCCTACTGCGGTAAATGCCGTTGACGTGCCCGGGGTTGTTACATTGCCAATACTTTCATCATCGCTCTCCCAGTCAACTTGTACCAGATCGACAAACTCACTGTGTGTTTCGTTCCAGCCGCAGGCATAGAAGGTATCGATTTCATATTTCGTATATGTTCCATCAGTAACCCATCCGGAACTGGCATCTGAAGAGCGTGAGATAATAATTGAATCGATTGCCAAAGGATTCACAGTCAATATCCCTGTGTCGTTTGAGCCGTAAGTTGCATTGTTGGCTGTGACTATGCATATACCTTCATTTAGGGCATTGAATTGAGTGGAGAATGCAGGTCCGAAATTTACAGAACCAACACTCAAATCATCCGAGGACCAATCAGCTTCTACTTGCTCAACGAATTCATTATAGGTTTCGTTCCATCCGCATGCCCAGAATGTATCTGTATCGTATTTTGGATAGGGTTGATATCCTAACCAGCCAGTGGCACCGTCCCACACCTCTGATATGACGATGCGATCGATTTCCAAGGACATTACTGTTAAAACCCCTGTGTCGTTGGACCCATGGGTTGCATTTATTGCAGAGACCTGGCATGTTCCTGTATCATAAGCCGTGAATGTGGATGAGGGACCTGGTGTAGTCACATCGCCAATACCTGGATCTGAGCTTATCCATGTTGCATCCACCTGCTCAACAAATGCATTATATGTGTCATTCCAGCCGATTGCATAGTATGTATCTATTGCATATTTTGCATAGGTTTTGTCTCCAATCCATCCACTGCTACCATCAGGGGAAAGTGAAATGAACATTCTGTCGATTTCATAATCAATTACTGTGAGAATCCCAGTCCAGTTTAACCCGTACGTAGAATTTGTAGCCCTCACCTTGCATGTTCCAGTTCCCACTGCATTAAATAATATTGAAGTAGCCGGTCCGAAATTTACGGTCCCAACGCCTGTGTCATCTGAGAACCAATCTGAATCAACCAGCTCAACGAACTCGGAATTTGTATCATTCCAACCGCAGACATAGAATGTCTCGAAATCCGATAAGAAATAGAGTCTATCACCGATCCATCCGGAACTAGCATCAGACGTAAGTGAAATAATGATGCGATCCACAGTGGGAGGCGGGGGTGGAGGCTCGAGGCTTGCAAAGAATATATCGTGGTTATCTCCGCTTCTGTAGTCCTCCCATACCACACATGCTGTGCCGTTTGATGTAACAGATATTGCAGGTCTCGTTTGATCCAGTGAACCAGTATCATCGTTCACCCTTAAATTCGGGTCCCTCCATGTCAATCCGCCGTCCGAGGATTCGGAATAGAAGATATCTGCATCCCCGTTTCTGCCGTCTTCCCAGGCAATGTAGACCTTATCCGCTCCTGTAACAATTGTGGGATAATCCTGATGAAAGGGGGAGGCATCCGAATTAACCAGGATATTGGGATCGGTCCACAAAGCACCCTCGTTATCGGATTTTGCAAAATATATGTCAGCACCGAAAGTACTCAGGTTGCGGTAATCCTCCCAGGTCAAAAAAACGATCCCGGTATCATTTACGGCTATGGAAGGATTACGTTGAAGATCTGAGCCTGAATCTGAATTTACCCTTATATTTGGATCCGACCATGTGACACCGCTATCTGTGGAGTTTGCAAAGTAGATGTCCCAACTGGTACCTGCATTGCGGTCGTCTTCCCAGGCGACATAGATATTACCATTGGGATTTGCAGCAATTGTAGGATTGCGCTGACTGGCATTTGTTATGTCCGTGCTGATTCTGACATTTGGATCTGTCCACGTGGCACCGCCATCCGAAGACATGGCAAAGTAAATATCATAGTCGCCGTTTCTAAAATCCTCCCATGCAACATAGACATTACCAATTGAATCAACTGCAATAGTGGGGACGAATTGCCATGAACCAACAACATCGGAGTTGATCCTAACATTTGGATTGGACCATGTCATACCTCCATCAGTTGAATTAGCAAAATAGATGTCAGCGGGGTCTCCATTTCTATCATCCTGCCAGGCAGCATAGAGAGTCTCGTTAGCATACACAGCAAGGCTAGGATTTATCTGATTATCTGTGGTTGTATTGATCCTGATATCGGGATTGCTCCATGTGATGCCACCATCCGTGGAATTCGCAATAAATAGGTCCCAGTCCCCGAGACGATCATCCTCCCAGACAGCATACATGGTTCCATTGGCAGCAACCGCAATACTTGGATTTTTTTGAGAGAACGTCCCTGGATCGTTACTAACCTCAACATTATTGGAAAAGGGAGGATCACCTAATGCCGTGTTCCTATTGAACATTGGATGAATTAAAAAACCTGTTGTCAATATTAAGACCGCTATTACCATGGCCATGGCTCTTCTCAATACAATTATCCGGGTCATATTACCTCACTCCGCTAATGTAAATTACCCTAAGGCATATAAACATATCCTCAAGGCCTTTGGCCAACGGAGAATGGCGGAATTATCGGTCGTCTTCAGGCTCACCCATGGTATCCCTGTGGACACCAGGGAGGTTGCCGGCCTGGGGGTCGCGGGGGGCACCATGCTGGTCTCCCCATCTGGGATCGTGCTGGTCTGCAAGACCCAGTTCACCGTCCGATTCCACAAAGGACTGATCAGCGCCGCAAGCCTCTCCAAGAGCCATGAGGAACTTTACGCAGTGCGGAGATATTAGCCTAAGGACCTCAGGATTTCCAAAGGGAGCATAGGGGGCTATATAGCTGTTGTACTCACCGATCCAATCGTATGAGCGGTCACCACCTGTATTGAAAATCAGAACATCACGACCGGCTCCACCGAATGAGAAATCCCTGTCAGCAAATTCCGGGATATCCGGTTCATTGTTCAGGCCGCCTTGGGAATCATGATTGTCATCGGCATTGATTACGTCGTCCCCTAAGCCACCGAAATGCCTGTCGTTTTCGGTTCCTCCAACTATCCAGTCATTACCATTGTCACCGAACATCCTGTCCTTTCCATCAAATATCTTGTTCCCTATGCCATCGACAGCCTCGAAGTTCAGGAAGAAACCTGCAATCTTCGTGCGTGGATTCTCTGCATCGTAGAAGGATATCTTTTGGGTTACAGGATCGTAGGGTAGAGGTGTGGTATTGGTTATCGGATTGCTGTTATAGAATGCTATTAATGCTTCTGCACCCAACATGGCATCATCTCCTGCCCCAGCGTGCATCCAGTCATTACCAAGACCGCCATACATTATATCGTTTCCACCGAACTCAAAGGCTGCAATGTCAGCAACCTTCTTCAAGCGGTCTTCTATATCCACCCATGCACCCACGAAGGGCCCTGGTATCTTTATCTTCTTTTCCTTGAAGGCTTTGGTCAGCCCGTAGAGAGTTTCAGTTTGACCGTTGCGGCTTGTTCTGATCCTGCCATCATCACCAAGCATTCCATCCTGGCCGTTTCCTCCATAGAGCCTGTCGTGCCCTGTCTGACCGTATAAGTCATCATCCTGTCCTTCACCGAACAGAACGTCATTGCCCACCATACCGTGGATGAGATCGTCTCCTGCTTCACCATGAATCAGGTCATCGTCTCCTATGTCACTTGAGCTGCCCCCTGGTGTGTAATCCAGGAGCAGAACGGCTCTCGGAATGATGGTCACTGTACCATAGTCGTCATATGTGAAGGTCAAAAACTGACCTGTTGCCACTCCATTTGTGCCCACGATGCGGAAGATATTGGCATTATCTCCAAGGATATAATCCGAATCTGCAGCATGTCCATCATCTGATTCATCGCCTGGATCATATCGGGCAATACGTGTTCCCGCACCGCCGAAGATGGTGTCCTTTCCATCCGGTCTCAGGCTCGGACTTGTTAATCCGAACAGATCTGAACTACCTCCAACAATGTCATCCTGGCCCCAGTTGCCGAATATCAGGTCGTCCCCGCCATTGCCTTCCATGTAATCATCGTCATCATCCACACCCTCCACAGAAGGATCTGTTGGGCTTACGGTTTCTGCAACAGATGCATCACCCTGCATGAGATCGTTTCCGAGCTCACCGAACATGACATCCTCATCAGGTCCACCTGCCATGTAGTCAACGCCAAAGGTAAAGGAAGTTGGGAAGTCGTTGTGGTCCAACATTGTTATATCCCTACCCCGGGCACCGCTTGGATTTGGCTGATGTGTTCCAGTGACATCCGCATTATCGTTTTCATCGTATAGTGTATCACCGTCTAAAGCTCTGATTCTCGGACTCACTGTATCGGTTCTTCTATCCACAATTGCATTATCCCCTGTCATCACATCGTCCCCAGAGCCTCCGTCCATTATGTCGTTGATATCGAATATCGGATCCAGCTCATCTATGCCTCCAACAACATTGTGGCCGCCTATCATATCATCGTCATCTTCATCACCGAACATGTCGTCGTCACCCTGCTGACCAAGGAGAATATCATCACCTTCATTACCGTGCATCAGATCATCGTCACCGCCGTCTGAAGCTGCGGTGAAGATGCATGTGAAGATGAAGGTGGGAACTGGCAGTGTGGAAAGATCGAGCAGCATACCGAGTTTTCTCTCCACCTTTCCGTGATCGCCGAACATGAGGTCGTTGCCCTCATGCCCGTACATGGTATCGCTGTCCGTTCCTCCGAATGCGAGATCGTTTTCAGAGCCACAAAGGACGGTATCGGCTCCTCCATCATTCGGATCTGTCACAGTAACCAGATCAAGTGTCGATGGATCCAACGTAGCTCCATCAATGGGAACATAAACATAATCGAACAATCCATTGTCACCCAGTATTTTGTCAAGACCGGCATTACCTTCAAGATGGTCGCCAAATGGACCGCCTATAATGATATCATCATCCTCATTACCCTCGATTGTATCGATTCCACCTATTGCAGGATCGGTTGTCTTTATTATGTATATTATCGCTCCGGGTTGAGTGATATTCCCGTTGTCACCGAGTATGATATCCTCCCCTGCATGGCCCCAGATGTCATCGCCATCCGCACCACCGAGTATGATATCATCACCATCATTACCTTCGATGGTGTCGCCACCGCCGATGGCAGGATCTGTTGTTGCAATAATATCTAGAGAACTTGCATCACCGTCATAAATGAAGTTGAGGAAACCGTTATCGCCTATTATCACATCCTCTACTTCATGACCCCAGATGTCATCACCTGCGGTACCGCCAAGTATTAAATCAGCACCGTCGTTGCCCTCGATAGTGTCACTACCACCAATGGCCGGATCTGTGGTTTCAATCTGGTAGATTACCTCATCAGGCATTGTGATCTTGCCGTTGTCACCAAGTATCACATCGTCACCCACGTGGCCCCAGATATCGTCACCTGCTGTACCACCAAATATGAGGTCGTCGCCTTCGTTGCCCTCGATAGTGTCGCTACCACCAATGGCCGGATCTGTGGTTTCTATAAGGTCGATAACCTCGTCCGGCATAGTTATCATACCATTGTCACCAAGTATCACATCGTCCCCATCATGGCCCCAGATATCGTCACCTGCTGTGCCGCCAAGTATGAGATCGTCACCACTGTTACCCTCGATTATGTCGCTTCCGCCTATTGCCGGATCTGTTGTTTTTATAAGGTCGATTACCGCACCTGGCATGGTGATATTACCGTTATCACCTAAGATTACATCACCACCCTCGTTACCCCAGATTTCGTCACCATCTGCTCCGCCAAGGATGATGTCGCTTTCCAAATTGCCCTCGATAATATCGCTTCCGCCTATTGCGGGATCTGTAGTTTCGATGAAATCTATTATCCTACCTGGCAAAGTGATCTTACCGCAGTCACCGACTATCACATCCTCGCCGTCGTGACCCCAGATGTAATCACCGGCCGGACCACCGAGGATGATATCGTCATCATTGTTGCCTTCGATAATATCATTGGCGCCTGTTGCGGGATATGTTGTTTCAATAACCTCGATTACCTCGTCAGGCATTATGATGTCTCCGCAATCACCCAAAATTACATCATCACCATTGTTGCCCCAGATTTCGTCACCTAAAGTCCCGCCAATGATGATGTCATCACCGTCGTTGCCTTCGATTGTATCATTGCTTCCATAAGTAGGATCGATTGTTTCGATTAGATCCACAACACCGCCGGGCATCGTGACCTTGGCATTGTCACCCATTATGAAGTCATCATCTTCATCTCCTGTGATGTCATCTCCTCCGGAACCGCCGATTATGATATCTGAGGCTTCATCACCTTCTATGGTATCACCGCTGCCAAGATCAGGAGATTTCGAAGTGACCAAATCAAGGGTCGTGGGATCATCGTCGCCCCCTGCACCCGAAGCCAGGTTGTATTTTAATTGACCCTCGTCGCCGATTATGATATCTTCACCCGTGGCGCCATCAAGGAAATCACCTTTAACGCCGCCGATTATGATATCGTCCTCTTCATTGCCTTCGATTGTGTCGTTGCCGCCATCGGATGCACTCAGGGCTGTGGTTTCGATTCGTGCAATCAAACCGTTTTCATAAACGAGCTCGCCCTGGTCACCGAGAAGGACATCATCGCCGGGATCGCTTACCGGGCTGCCTCCAAGGGTGTCATCGCCGTATATGAAGTCGCCTGCCTTGCCACCCAATACCGTATCATTACCCTCACCACCTGAGATATCATCCACACCGCCAGGTGATGGAAGGATATTGTCTGTGGTTCTTATGAGGTCCAAAGTTAATACATTACCATCTCCGGTGTCGTAATCCAATTCTCCGGAGTCGCCGACTATGACGTCGTCACCAAGACCTCCAATCAGGTCGTCATCACCTACGCCACCCAAAATTATGTCGGCATTTTCACTGCCATCTATGTAATCGTCACCGCCGGTGCTGTTGTCCGTATCTGTTGTTCTGATGTATTCCACCCGGGATGTTTTGTTATCCACATCATGAACAAAAAGAACTTCACCGTTATCACCGATTGCAATGTCCTCGCCATCGAGGCCGGGTGCATCTGCATCGCCGTATATCGAATCACCGCCGCGCCCACCTATAATAATGTCGTCACCTTCTCCACCGTATAGGTAATCCTGGGCACCAACACCGGGATCCGTGGATTTGAAATAATCTATCAACGAGCCTCCTATGCTTGATTCGAATGTGAAGTCCAGCTCACCATTATCCCCTATTATGATATCATTACCGGTACTGCCATTGATGGTGTCTGTTCCGGGTCCGCCAAGCAGTATGTCATCACCAACATTTCCATCCATTTCATCATTACCATCTGTGCCTGGATTGATGGTTTTAATAAATTCCAAATTAAGAGTCAGTTGACCTGATACGATCTCGACCTCACCGTCGTCACCGAACATGATGTCGTTGTCTGCCTCTCCTTTGACAAGGTCGTTGCCGTCGTTTCCGAACATCCTGTCATTTCCTGTTCCACCGTAGAGCTCGTCGTTTTGGTCTCCACCATAGATGACATCTGCGCTGCGATTGCCATAGAGGAAGTCGTCACCACCGTCGCCATACAGCACATCGTTGCCGTCCTCTCCGAAAATCTGATCCGAACCGGCTCCGCCGTGTGCCTCATCTCCGGCAGCTGTACCGTAAAGCGGGAATTTCGGGATAGGGGTGTTTCCGTTCATTTTCAGGGCATTATCCTTGAATCTAAAGGAGGAATCGCACCAAATATTGTCATTACCGTCGTCACCATAGAGTATATCGGGTGCGCCGCCGCCTGAAATTATATCGTTTCCACCTCCTCCAAAGATTATGTCCGCATCCTCATCCCCAGTTATATGGTCATCTCCGACATTGGTGGTTTCGTTTTGAATGTCCGGAATTCCATCACCGTTTAATATGAGCTTGTAATTCCAAGAGACAGCTGATTCGAATTCGATTGTACCGTCTCCCCAGATATTATCCTTTCCATATCCGCCTCTGATTACATCCTGATAGGGACCGCCTGCTAGGAAGTCATCGCCATCTCCTCCGAGAAGTGTATCTGTCCCTGCTGTTCCTCGAAGAGTGAAGGGATTGCTTCCATCATAGGGTTGTTTGGCGTCACCGTTGAGAGCATCATCACCTTCATCACCATCAAGAAAATCGTTTCCGCCGTTGCCTATGAGAAAATCGTTGCCCTTCTCACCATATAGTTCATCATTTCCACCACCGCCAACCAGAATATCATCACCTAAACCGCCTTCGAGAATCGCGTTCCCGTCGCCAGCTATAAGGACATCATTTCCCGAATCCCCAGTGAGTTCGGCTGTGATTCCCGATGAGGTTACACCTGAAAGGTCGATTATATCGTTGCCCTCGCCTCCACCTGCCATGATCTTGGTAACTCCAGAGTATTCCTGTTTGTCGATTACCTTGCCACCAATCTTGGCCCAGACCTCAACTGTATTACCAGATTTCAATTCCACATGGAATTCCTCATTACCATCTGTGAGATCACCGTACAAACGATCCTTGGCGAACTTGCCCATATTCAGGCGAAGCTCACCTGTATTCTCATTGACCTTGGCGAGAATGGGATCTTTCGGACAGGAATAACTGAATTCAATTAGTGGTATGGACGGTCCGAAATACCAGGTTTTCTCCCACAGACCCCATAGCAACTCGACAAAGGCGAACAAACGGGCCGTCACCTTTCCGCTGACATCGAAGATGCAGATCAATCCCAGGGGAATTCCCAATTGCTTGAAACCATTGAGAATGTTGCCCCAGATCTCCTCTATTCGAACCTTTCCGTCACCATCCGGGTCGTTGAGGTTGAAATCCACAGTGGCATAAACACCGCCTCCCACACCCACCTTGGCAACCACTATATTCAAAACAGCAGCACCGGTCAGGCTGCCGTAGACCGTAACCTCTGGAATATCTGCACCCGTATCCAAATCCAGATCACCCACATAGAAACCCTTGAGAAGATCAAGTGGATGCTTAAATCCGCCTTCCGCGAACTGGCGTATGCCGTAGGTATCGTAACCAAAGGACAGGTCGATTATCACACCAATCGAACCAGTAATTTCAGCTCCCAGACCATCCCAGATCGGGAAGAACTGGCTGTATGTGAAATCGAAGGTAAACTTCGGCATGTCATATACTATAATGTCCGCATCCCGACCCAGAAGCAGCCCGAAGATCTGACCAGCATCTGTGAATATCGGGAAGCTCCAGCCTCCTCCTTCCTTGGTTGTACTGGATGCAAAGGATTTGGTTGCCGCAGATGCGCTGCTTCCTGAAAGCGCGTCATCCATGGTACTTCCAAAATCGAAATTGTCGATTTTATCTGCCAAATCCCCGAAATCATCACCGAAATTATCCCTAATAACCTGGCTGAGAGATGCAGAGGAGCCTGAGCCCCTAATTATACTGAGAGCATTCTCATCTGTCAGATCGAGAGTTCCATCTCCGCCCACAGCGAAATCACCGAAATAGATGATGATATCACCTGCATCGGTTGGAATGGAATTGATTAGGGTTATCAGGTCAGCTAGGGCATAGATAAAAGCAGGGTCAACAACACCGAACATACCTGCAATATCGATGAGCGTTATATCCTCGCCAGCCAAATCCGAAATTACTGGAATCGGGGCGGTTAATATATCAACGAGTGGTTGAAGAGGTTCTGTGATCTCCTGGATCACTCCAACAATCGGACCCAAAAAGTCTGAGAAGAACGAGCCCAGATTCAATCCAACATTCTTGAATGCAATATAAGGAATCCTGTAATGATTGTCCAAAGGTTCCAGGCTGCTATTATCTACACCGTCTCCAAGACCCCATCTCATGTAGAATTCGGACACAATGGAGGGCCACTTACCTCCTCCCACAATACCCAATGTCAGATCAAGGTCAATATCTGCCTGAACGCCCCATGAGAAATCAAGGTCCATGGAGGGAATCTGGGTAATGGACATCCTGTCATCTGAACCCCCTCCGGTGGCATTTACGAAGAACCAACCAATAAGACTTGGGTCGGGGTAATCCATATTGTCAACGTCGAGCTGCAAAAAGAGCAGTTTTCCTGTGAGGGATTCCATCAATCCGACAGTGAGGGCGATTTCCACCACATTGGTAATATTCCGCCCGCCAACCTGTGGGCGCACAACATTACCCATATGATAATCTGTAAATTCATCCCAGGGTGTGGTGTCGAAATAGAATCCATCGTCAAGGCTTATTCCAAAGACCAAAAGAAGATTCCAATCGAAGGTGATATTGATACCTCCGTCCATCTCGAGGCCAAGGCCAGGCAAGCCGAAATCTATCTCAGGGGTAATATAGGTATATTGATCACCCAGCCACAGGTTGAACTGAAGCTCTGTTGCATTATCTGGGAATTTATACTGAACATCATGATAGGAGAGACCAGTGACATTGTCCCACCCTGGATCGAGTTGCAGGATATTGAGCCCTGGTGGACCAAGGGCATTGAATATCGCCTCCTGGATGAGCCCAATGGCTTTTTGAGGTGCATTTTCTATGAAATCGCGGAGTTTTGGAATTATCCTGTCGCGGATATCTTCAATGAATTCTGCACCATCAGCGAGAGTGCCTCCCACCAAAGGCAGTTCTATTTCACCAAGCCTGCCACTCAAAACATTCTCGAGAAGTGCCAGCAGCATATCAAGACCTTCCACAGCTAAAAGGAGGCTGTCTATTAGGCTGAAATTACCGAAGTCCGGCAGCTTTGTGAAGTCAGGTGCTGAGTTCAGACTTGCGTTTACCTTGATGTCGAATGGATCACTCGTGCCCACCGCCATTGAAATATTGGCGTTGAAATCCAGGTTGCCAATGAAGTTGGAGGCTGTTGGGAAATAACATGGTAAAATGGCTCCTAATCCAGCAGATAAATTTGCCTTTAAGTTATAGGCAGACAGATTAAAGAGCTCTATCTTGTCTCCATCGGTTGATGGATTTGGATCATCGAAGGCGGTGAGTGTTAAGAACGCAGGATTCGTGTTGGAGGGATTTCCATCCTCATTGAAAACAACATGACCCCCTGTTATGAATAAGCCAAATGGTCCCAGGGATGCGATGAAATTAACGTTGGAGGCGTTTGCGTAACCCTCGAGCCTAACGCCTGTATTGTCGTATATATATATGGTAAGGTTCGAAAGATCAATTCCGAAACCTAGCGTAACCTCAGCCGAGAATTCAGCCTCAAGACCTGCTGCGCCGCTGAGGTTTACCAGGTCCTCGAGTCCTAAGGGCATGGTTATCTCCAGTAGATTTAATAGGTCTATCTGTATAGGTAAAGATGCGCTGTAGCTTGTGTTCCAAGTAATGTTAAAGCGCAAAATTGTGCTGCCTTTTAATACGGAAAGGATAACACTGTCTCCTTCGGTTGGAAGTCCCAGAACCTGCTTAAGAAGAGTTGTGAGCTCCTGAACAATGGAGGCATTCTCACTTGACAGCTCCTCAATAGCCAATAAAAACGGCTCAATAAAGTTCAGGGTCTCGTTCAGTGTGACGCCCAGAATAGGTATGGGTTCATCATAGAAATCGTACTTACTGAAGTTAGTTAGGAAGTTGTAGACGCTTCGAAGCGCACTTAAAATTGAACTGAAGTTCAGATCATCGAAGCCGTCGGCAATTGCTCCGAGGTCAAGTCCAGTGACATTTATTGTAGAGAGGTTTGTGAAATCTTCAAGGGTGATCACGATTCTCGGGTTGAATCCCAATTCATCCAACAGTCCGGAGATAAAACTGCTCATTGGAATATCGAAGTCGGTTAGGGTGATGTTACCGCTACCTGATATACCCAGATCCACAATCAAATTGAGTAACGAGAAATCCGTCACTATATTAGTGAGATCGCTCAGATAAAATGAACCTGTTTGCTGACCTGATGCAAACCCGATTTCCGTTGCCGCAGGATTTGATGAATCATCAATTACAAGACGTAATCTTTCTCCACCCGGAGTGGTCATAGTAAGTCTTTTACCAGATACTCCAACCACGACCTTCCCGTTCGCACCATAGGGAGTCAGTACCAAATCGATTTCGGTTTGTATTGTATTTTTCAGGGTATTGATGGAGCCAATTGGTCCTTGAGTGATCACTATTTCTTCCGCCTGAAGATCTTCAAATTCTATTTTGAATCTCGCATCTGAAGAAAGCACAATACTGGTAGGCAAATCGAAAGTGGAGGTGATACCACCCCACCCCACAGATATCCCACCATGTACCCCCACGTTATCACCATAAAGACCAGGATCGAGAGTACCATTTATGGTTCCGATTTCAATACCTACGAATCCAAAGTTCGCTGAAAGAGCCGGTATGTCGGTTGTGTTGACTATAAGATTCAAAGCAGCCTCAATGCTTGTATTTCTTATGAACAAGCGGCCCCGCTTCTCGCGGGTTCGGGCAGTAACACCATCATCAAGCCCTATTTGATTATGAGCAATAGAATTGGTTCCAGTAACTTTGAGCAGTTTGGCGCTGCTATTGGTTGCGGATAAGGTTATTCTGTTGGTTAAAAGCCCTGCAACAATTTTTCCACTGATGTTTGCGGAACCTCCTCCCTGGGGGGTTACACTTTGCAAGGCGATATTGATGTCATCCACCAGATCCCTGATCTCACTGTTCGTATTGGTTGAGGAGGCCATTACTGTGACGGTAAAGCTCTCTGGACCTGTCCCTTCATTTATAGTAAGTGTGAATTGAGCATTACCTCCGAGCTGTCCATTTGAGCGGGGACCAAAAACATTTACATCGGTTATAAAGAATCCAAGATTGGCTCCCGAAACACCGGTTACATTCAGCCAATCTTTGGGTGCAGAAGGTATGGCTAGGGCCATATAGAATTCATCATCA
>CBDVCK010000013.1:0-25213 GCA_965372465.1 uncultured Thermoplasmata archaeon
TTATTATTAGTGTCATTGCCAATGATACCTGCCACCATGATTCGATCCAGTGGTGTTCCGTCACTGAGTGTTACATAACCGAGAGCCTCGTTCAAATCTGTGGCCAGATCCAGCATATCTCCATTATCCTGGGTGTCGCCCATACTGGAAATCCTTATCCAGTGGGAGATGTTGGCAGGAATAAAGGTGAGTTTTTTACCACTTCCATCTTTATCTGCATTAACGATACTACTGATATCCACTGTAGTTCCGTTTTCTGCAGTTGCAGTTACCAAGGCAGTATTGATATCGGAAATTAGATGGTTAATGTGTCCATTGCCTGTGGTTTGGCTTTTGGGAATATGTATGACATAGGATTCATCTTCAATCGTTAATTTGAATGTGATATCTTGACCGGGTGCATGACCGTACATATCCTCAAGCTCGTTTTGGGCAGTCAGTGTCCCGGTCGCAAACTGGTTGCAAACGAACCCGATTATCTTTCCATTTGCAGCGCGGACAGTAACTTCTACCGGGTCTCCGTCAACCTCAAGCTGGATGATGGCATCGGTGCTGATATTTCCGTTGGCAAGGATACTTGCTGAAAGTGCATTTCCCTCTGCAATAAGGGATCTATCCCCAACGATCATCAATTCGGCCGCAATCTGGTCTTCAGGTATGCCGAGCTCCTTTAACGCAATCTCGTTTGGATTCAGGAGGCGCAGGAATCTCTCGGTTGTTGTGCCCAAATACAGCTTAAAACCGGAGCCCACCTGTTCTACCTCTATTTTATCCGCTCCTACCTCAGAATCGATTTCGGTGCGGATGTTGCTTACCAGCCCATTGATCATTTGAAGACTGTCGGTTGGATCACTTATGTTTGCATTGTCGGTATCTGGATCTATATTTATTGAATATAAATTTGTACCCAACATAATATTAAAAGTTGCTGCTCCGCTGATAATACCGTTAATCGGTGTCGGCGATGTGGACGCCTGCTGATTGTCCCAGAAACCCAAAAGCTCAAAACCACCTGCTGACTCGTTTGCATCCACAGAATTATTTTGAATCTTCATGAAAGTTATATTAGGAGATGAGAAACAGAGCCGGTCTCCTGTAACCAACTCCACATCCACTATGGCATCGATATTTTGAGCTGCAATTGATATATTGATTGCCAGCTGTATATCGGCAACAAGATCATTTAGATCGGAATTGCCACTGGTATTGACTGCCGAAACATTTACATGGATTGTACCTAGGGATCCCAGGCTAAGTTTGAACTTAGCATCATATGGAAGCTGACCATTGGAGGGGGTAAAAACGCTACCGTTTTCGGGATTGAGTGCAGCCTTCAAAGCAAAATCGGTTAATCCGGAATTGATGACGATTTCTCTGTCCATTCTCAGGTCGAAACCCACAACCATTGTGAAATTGATACTGGGTTCCAAAGATACCTCAACATTTGTCTGTATACTACCTAAAACCCCCAGATCAAGGTTGAAATCGATTGGTATTTCCAGAATGGAAGGTAAGCTTGGATCCAGATTTATATTGAAAGTCAATTCATGTCTATCTTTATTGTAATGGGGATTGATAATACCCAAACTGACCCCGAGTGCATTTGCAAGTGCACCAGCCAATTCCTGAACACTTTTGAACAGGGGTGAAGTGATGCCGTCATCATCAGTAAGTGTCATGTAAGGATCCGTTATTAGACCATCTATACCGCTGAAGAAATCTAAAACGCTTGCCAATGACTCACCGTCAGCAAAAGGAACCCCTACTACACTGAACAATTGAGAGGCACCAAATGCTCCAAACCAACCTTTAAGCTGCTCTAGAAGTCCTAGAACCCCATCCGAAAGGATGGTGTTGAATGGAACCAGATGTGCAATGAAATCATCACTCATTCTAATGGGGAGTGCGGTTCTTGGGTCATTCTCACCACTTGGGGCGATGTAAGGATCAAAGGGATCGCCGTATAAAGTAAAATTCAGAGTCAGGCCTGAAAACGTTGAATTAAAACCAATTCCTGCGATGTCCACAACTTCCACTGGCTGGAGTGCCGAAATGGAGTGGCTTGTGCTTATATTCACAAGATCCCCAATTGAGGTTGTAGTTAATTCAGTATAATTTATTCTATTACGCGTGTCACCATTATTTGGATCAACAAATAATGCAATTGCATCAGCATCCAAAATGTACTCCCCATCCTCAACCATGATTTCCAAAAAGCCGATCTGCAGGTCATAGTTAAGACCGCTTGCATCCACATCCGCCACTGCGGTAAGGGTTGTATCACGTATAAAGAAGTCTTCATCATCGGCAATAACTTTTGTATCGTCATAATCCCAGCTGAGACTAAAATTCCCTTCGGTCAAATTGAGAACCGTGCCAAAGGTCAAATCCATTTCGAAACCAATCTGCAAGAGTACCGAGGGCATTTGCTCGTAGTCGTATGATAATCCCAAAACATCTGCATTGCGGCCCAAATCGAAATGATAGGTTTTATTCTCTATAACCTCCCAGTGGATTGTAAGCCACATCTCATACTCATCTCCACTTATCGGAGTCAGGTCCCAGTCAATCACTTCCACTGTGATGTTAAGGTTATTCTCCGAAGTGCTTAAATTCTCTATAAAGTAGGCGAGGTCATCAAGAGACGAGCCAGAGGAAAAGTAATTATCGATCTCATACTTGAATTTATCATTGAATAGATCCCCTAATGTCATCCCATCTATGATGTCTCCAAAACCGGGAGCATTAGGATCAACACCGCTCTCGAGAAGACCTGGAACAGCTTCCATGAACTGGGAAGTGAGGTCTGAAGAGGTACTGATATCACCTAACACAACAGATAGCTCGTAAAGCCCGTTGACAAGGGCTTGTTTTGCGTAATAAGTAACTATTGGATCGGCTATATAATTGGCAAGAGAGTCATCAACGATTATATCTTCACCTAAAAGGTGATCATAATCTTCAATAGCCATTTGGGTGAAGGGAAGAGAGGTTTCTATTGTCCCCACGTTGACCTCTAGATCCCAATCTCCACCAAGCTGTGAGGATCCGGTGGAATCATCCGAGGCCGCGATGTCGCAACCAGTTAATTTACCTATTTTTTCAATGAATTCTGTGCCTTGATCGTCTTTGGCTAATTCGCATCCATATAGCAGGATATCGGCATTGTCTGTGAGGGCATCCCTCCAAGAGGAAATCTGTTCTGAGTAGGAGTCGATATTATCGTTTGTTAGAATCGAATTACCCAGGGTCATACTCCCAGAAGATCCATGAGATAGAATGTGAATGCTGGTTACATCTGTGTATTTTGCCAGCTCCTCGGTAATCTGCTCTATTCCATCCCTGTTAGTATCTAACAAGACCACATCGCTTCCAGAACGGAAGCTTGTGGAATCACTGTCCCCGCCAAATAATATCCCCTTCATCAAACTGACATAGTCATCAACAGATGTGTCCAAGAAGATGATTGGCATGTTCAATTCCTCGATATCGTGATTTTGCTCGACCTGGTTCTTAGTGGCGAGACTCTCAGGCATCCATACACCAGATGCAATCTTGGCAAGACCGTCTGATGAGGATCTCGGGGTTCCGATATAGTTGCCTAAAACCACATTATCAAATGCACCATCACCAGATATAAAAACTCCAAGTAATTCGTTTCCCAGGATGAGATTGGCTGAGGTTATATCTTCTCCACCAACCCTATTTCGCGGTGAGTCGAAAATGTTTATTCCTATGAAGTTGCCCGTCTCTTCGGTTCCACTGATATCGGTTCCAATGTAATTACCCTCTATTACATTATTTCCAAACGAATCGATCTGAATACCGCATAGTCCAAAACGTGAAATCGCAAGTCCCCTCACAACGCTGTTTCCTGCAGCAATATGCAGACCACCCGGGGGTAACCCTGCATTGATTCCATCCAGCTCGATAGTCAATATTGCATTATTTCCGTGGGTCAATGAATTCTCTTGCGCACCGGTCTGGGTGTAGCCATCGATTATTACAGGATCAGTTACAATGGGTAAAGCTGAGCTGGGTGTAATAGACCAAAAGCTGTGAGGATAATCTGAATCAATATCATGAATCCAAGAATCGGAGGAGGATTCGGTGGTCTTTCGGGCTTCGAAAGTCACATGCCCAGCAATGCCATCATCTTCGTAATAATAATGATTTGTATCGTCTTTAGGAATATCAAAATCTATTAAATCCAAACCAAAATTTTCGTTGGAGTTTTGTATAGCTTGTCGAAGTGAACCCTCACCTGTATCCTCGGTTGTTGTGACTGTGAACCTATTCTGAACCTCATAAACGCCGTATGCACTGAAATGTTCAACTTCGAATGTTACTGTTGACTCACCTTCAATGAACTGAATTTTCGTATCTTCCCATTCATCCGATTTAAAGAAAACAGGATCGAAATTTTCACATTGAAGAACCCTGTAAACAGAAGCAAATCGAGGTAATGTGACGATTGCCTTTTCCATATCGATTGAATCCATGTAAATCACACATTCAACAGCAGAATCGTCAGTAGCTCTATCGATTCTCACGAGAAGCTCCTCCGGACGCTCGACGAGACCAAAAATCTCGATATGAGCAGTGGAATCCATAGCCCAGATTTCGAGGTCATATTTTCCATCCTCGCGTTTTTCAAGAGAGTGGTATCCGTTCGTATTTCCAGTTCGGTCCTCAACAATCACACTTTGATGTTCCTCTCCAAAATCAGAGAACATCGTGTGGGTCACAATCGTGAAATTCACTCCCACAAGTATCCCAATTATCACAAGCGCACAGATCTTTCTTAATATTTTCATCCTCAATCCTCCAATCGTATATGGTGGTTACCCTACAGGAAAAATCAAAAAGAAGAGCATGGAATTCTCTGGTTCATTCCATTATTTTGGTAAGATTCCTTATTGCCCCCCTATATTTGAAATCTTGTTCCCTCCAAGGCTTTTGATTTAGTATAATATGGATGTATTAATACTTATAATTTATTATTATTAAATATAACTTAATTATCATATTCGCAAATGACTGAGAGATTTTCGTCACAATTATATCTGTATCCGTTTCCTACTGTCCATTATATAATCCTATCTGTTTCCTATTTCCGCCTAAGTCCGATAAATTTAAATAATAAATGAATGATTAAAAACTCCCCAGAAATGGATATCTTGGGGAAGGGCTGTGCATATTCATGGTTGCGAAAAATGGATTTCGATCAAGATTTGTTGGTAGAAAGAGCGTTTTAAATGACCTTAAGAATCGTCTTAATGAAAGCATAAATGGCCAGGGACAGATGGTATTAATCAGCGGGGAGGCTGGAGTCGGTAAAACAAGGCTTGTTCAAGAGCTAAAGGGATATGCTCGCTCAAAAAAGGTAAGGTGTTTAGAGGGAAACTGCATCTATCATGAGTTTTCTGATCCATATCTCCCCTTTATTTCTGCACTATCGGATATCACAAAACCCTCATTGGTGGATGATTCTGGGAATTTCACTACAATCGAGGAGACATTTTTAATAAATGACGCTGGAATCGTAGTATCTCATGCAGCACGGGAAGGCGCCGAGATCATTGACGAGGATATTGTCGGGTCCATGCTAAGCGCTGTTGAAGCCTTTGTCAAGGATGCATTTGGTGATGAAGAAAGCACACCAAAAGGACTTGATACACTAGGGTATGGCACAACCAGGATACTGATTGAGCATGGAAAATTGATTTTCCTGGCAACCGTTTTTTCCGGTGGGGAGCCAGAAGGAATACGTGAGGATCTCAGAAAAATTGTAAGAAAAATCGAGGATGAGCATTGGGATACTCTGAAGAGGTGGGATGGAGACCTGGACAAGGTAAAGGATATTGACAAAATTATTAAGAAACTCATCAGAACGAAGTTCAGAATAAAACGTTCCATAAAGAATATTGATATAAAAAAGGAAAAGGACAGGGTGTTTGAGAGGGTTCTTCAGTTGATTGTGGATTTATCCTCAGAGGAACCGGTATTATTGATACTGGAGGATATTCACTGGGCCGATATTTCATCCCTCCAACTCCTTCAGTATCTGGCCAGAAATACAAAGGATGTAAGAGTCTTTATCTGCGGAACATATCGCCCTGAAGAACTGGATGACATTGGTGATAAAAAAGTCCATCCCCTTAAAGAAGCCATTCAAAGAATGGGTCCGTACAGGATATTTACTGAAATCGAACTTGATAGCCTTTCTGCGGATGAGGTCTCCGAGATGTTGAATTCGATTTTCGAAACCCGGGATTTACCCAAAGTCTTCATGGACCAATTATTTCAGGAAACAGAAGGCAATCCTTTTTTCATAGAAGAAATGTTGAACGCATTCAAAGATCATAACATAATCAACCAGAAAGATGGAAGATGGCAAATCGAGGAGGTTACTAAGGGTAACATTCCCTCCTCAATTAAGGACCTGATTATGTTGCGAATAGAAAGGCTTGAGGAGGGCGCAAGGAATGTAATAACGCAGGCTTCAGTCTTGGGACATAGATTCAATTTTCAGGAATTGCTGCATGTAATAAAAATGGATCAAGAAGAGTTGAGTATTGCACTTGAAAAACTAGAGGATAAAAAACTGATACATGCAGATACCGATGATGACGAACTTTTAATGTTCAATCACTCCAAAATCCAGGAAGTACTTTACAGTAATCTTGGAAGCCATAGAAGACGCTTAATCCATAAAAAGGTCGCCGAAGTCATCGAGAAATTGAACAAAACCAATACTGAGAGGGTTCTATATCAATTGGCCCATCATTATTCCAATACAAAAAATTACGATAAAGCCTTGAGATATTCCTTCAAAGCTGGTGAGAAGGCAAGCAGTGAATTTGCCCTGGATGAAGCTCTAACCTATTATCAGATAGCATCCAATGCAATTGAATATCTGGATGACGAACCAGAAAATAAAAGGAAAAAGCTGGAGATTACAAATCACCTTGGTGACATCTGTTATGTGATCGGAAAGTGGGAATCTGCCCTTGAATACCATAATATTGCAAAAAAATTAAGCGAAGAGATAGGAGATGATAAAAGTAAAGCTGAATCCCATAGAAACCTTGGCCTGATCTTCTTAAACAAAAATCAATGGGAAAATGCCTTGGAGAACCTTGATGCTGCCCTTACTATATCTGAGAAAATAGAAGATCACCATGGCATAGCAGATACATACTATAATCTTGGAACATTATATGAAAGAAAGGGAGAAATAAAAGAAGCAATTGATAGTTATGGAAAATGTATGGAAAATGCAATAAATTTTGGGGATAGTCAGGAAATGGCAAGGGGACATCTTGGTATCGGTCGAGTTTATGCTCAGCTTGGTGAATATAATGATTCAATTGTATCCTTTAAAAAGGCTGTTGAGATCCTGGAAAATATAGGGGATATAGCAGAATTGTCAAAAGCCTATGTGAATCTTGGAGCCACATGTTTTTACACGAACATAGACGAATCCATGGCATTTCAGGAGAAAGCAATTGAACTTGCAGATAAAATGGGCCATATAAGAGTAAAAGGATATGCCTTAATGAATAAAGCATATATTTTCATTGAAAAATCCGAACTGGAAAAAGGTTTGAGCTGTTTAGATAAAGCTTTAAAAATTTTTACTAAAATCGATGAAAGAATCGCCATTTCCTCAACATACACAAACTATGGATGTATTCATAGATTAAAAAAGGATTGGGATAAAGCCCAAAATTACTTTGAAAAGGCAATGAATATGAGTGAGGAATTTGGCACTCCCTATAATCTCGGTAATGTTTTTTTCGAATATGGATTAATGCTCAAAGACAAAGGTGACTCCAATGAAGCAGATATAAAGTTGAATGAGGCACTGAGAATTTTTAAGAATTTACAGAATGCTGAGATGGTAGAAAAAGTAAAAAAAGAGTTGGCGGGTTATTAAACATTTGTTTGTTTGGGTAAAACTATTACACCGTTTGGCCAACCCAGATCGTCCATGATATCAACAGAAATTGATAGTTGATCTGCTGCCATCCAAACCACCGTGAAGTGTGGAAATTTGTCTGTGGTATCAATTTTGTTCTTATGGTCTGGAAGTGGTTTCTCATTAAGGAACATTATACCGTTCGGAAACTCCCCTTTTCGTACCGTAGCCTTTCCAGGGGTATAAGGAAATTGTTTAATTGGTATATCCTTATACTGTTTCCCTTGGTCAGTGTCCTTTGCAGTCACTTTCTTTGCCTTTTCCCAGGTATCTTCAGGTGTTACTTCTACTTCTCCCATAATTTTCACCTCCCTTTGGCTCATAAACAACCTTTAAAGATTAAAATTTATCGGTCAATCCATCAATTGTTTTATAAAAAGTAAATAATATAAATTACGATCATGGTGAACATTAAATATTGCCCAAAGGATTACCAATAAAAATATAAAATAAATAATACCAGTTAAATTATAATCTAATCCAAATCTAACTTCTTTGTGGAACCGGTGGCTGACAGCAGATTTTGCAGTTTTTCATGATAGTCTTCAGGATCTGAGGTTAATAATTGCGATGCCGGCTCCTTAAGGAACTGTGCAAAATCGATTTCCGTCTTGGTATACTGCCATTTCTTCCCAGCACCCTGATCCAAGGCGAGAAGAAAGGCATAGGCAACCGATTTAATTCTCGTATCTCCACCCTTGTAATGTTCAATTTCCCTAATCGAATCTACTTTACCCTGGGTCATGTAGATGCGTGCGATGTTATCTGCAAACTTTGCAATTGAGGGCAGGCTTTTGTATTTTGGAAGTGCGGATATAATATCTCTTTCTTTTGTATAGATACTTGCCTCTTTGAGGATCTGTGAAGGGGAGGATTTTGTTGTGTCCGTTTTTTCAAACAATTTTTTTGCAGTTTTTTCATCCCCCACAATGGTTGCTATTGCTTCTTCTCCATATTCGCTCCAAAACATGTTTAAAACCTTGTTTGGAGTGGCTTTTGAAACAATTACTGGTTTTTCTATTTTCTTCAATATAGCCGATAGACCTCTTCTCTCCTCCGAAGTTGGCTTAAGTGCGTCTATAAAGGCATCCATGTCCTCACCAAAGCAATCCTCGTCCATGATGTACAGTTTCTGCTCCTTATCTTTCAGAAATTCCTCGTAATCCTCTTTATGCTTTGTTAAAAGCTCGTTGTCTGATAAAGAACCCTCAAAATATGCTTTTCGAACCTCATCTTTGATATCCATATGTCTTATCACCTTGCAGTCATCA
This sequence comes from uncultured Thermoplasmata archaeon, assembly GCA_965372465.1. Classification (GTDB taxonomy): domain Archaea; phylum Thermoplasmatota; class Thermoplasmata. Next base: position 9,256 of record CBDVCK010000013.1, read on the forward strand.
CAATCCACCTTACATTTCAGAGCAGTGATAATATCAACCTCAAAATCATTCTCAACCTTTGGCACTGCCATATTTTGAGTAATAGAAGCCACGATATTGCTTTTTCTGGATGCACATTTTGAATCTACCGCTATGTCGATTCCTGCCGATTTCCAGTGAACCAGCAAAAACGTGGTTGAAGTGGTCTTTTTTTCCTTTACTTCCTTTTGGGTGAGATGCTCGCATGAATAGATCTTACCCTCCTTGTTAACATTATATTTCAATGAATCCATCATCTCTTTGATAAAATAATCAGGAGGTGCTGCCTCTTTACCCATGCACACCATACCCTTTTTTGTGGAATAGATGTGCAGACCCCTTTTTGCAGCCAGGTCCAGAACAGAGAGAAGCTTCCATTTGGGTTTGTCGTAGTTTTGTACCCCCGCGAGCTTCTCTTTTTTCACCTTTCCCCTCATAGCGTAGGCGATTTCACCAAAGGGAGTACGGAAGACAGCCAGGAAAGGGGCTTTTTCTGAATGCGTCAAAAGCAGTGTGGCGGCATATGCCCTTGCAAGCTGATCCCCTGTCTTTGAAAGTTTGGTCAGCCTTTTCTCATCATCTGCAAGGTTCTGTATCCTTTTAATCTGCCTGCGTATCTTTTCAAAGTGACATCTGCCTGTATGCTCGCATCTGGGTACCACCAGATCCGGGTTCTTCTTGATCTTCTTGGCCTTGGATATCAGTTCCTTCTCCTGAACCTTGGAGGCTGTCCTGGCACCTGTTCGGATCTTATATTTCTTCTGCTTAGGCATACAATCCAATAGTATAAGGGCATTTTATTAAAAATACCTTTTGATATGTTTGGCTTTTTAAAGTATCTCAATTATTATAGTCGTTGTTCCACCGTCATCATCTGCAACCGTCAAAATTATCGTCTCTGGTCCCAATTGAAGATGTGTGACTATGTCCGTGACTAAAAAGGGAAATACTCCGTCAGGACTTGGATAAGGATCAGGGCCAAATCCGTCATTGTAGTAGGTGGTTATCGACCCAAAGTTCCATTGGAATGTTAGATCGTCACTTCCGATATCTGTTGCTGTTGCTTCGAATGTTATGACATGCCCTATGAAGTATTGATTGATATTTATATCCCATTCCCAGGTTTCAGGATGCATTACGTTGAAGGTACGATGCAGAAGTTCGTAGCTGCCGTCTTCGAACGTGATATTTACCCAGCAAGGACTTGCACCATTTGGTTGTCCATTGACTGGATCATCATCAGGTGTGTAAAAAACCTTTGCAGAAATCACTTTTGTGACATCACATCTTACATTCCCAATGGTCATGCTCTGATCATCTGGACTACCAGGAAATCGAACCACCTCTGCATAACCGATCTCCCTATCATCTTCGTAAAGGAACAACTCGACATTGTGCCATTTTTCACCTGCAACCCGCAACGTGAAGTTGGCAAGTATGTTCCCTTCTATGTTGTCGATTGTTGGTGCCACGTTGTTCACTGTGATATTGGTGGTATAAAATGCCGTGCCGCCATCATCATCTTCCACAGTTAGAGTAACGTTGTATACACCATTATCTCCATAGGTATGAATCACACCATCTGCAACTGTATACGGAAATGTACCCCATGGACTTGGGTAAGGATCAGGTCCTATGCCGTCGTTGTAATAAATGTTCGTGATGGTTGGCCCAAGCTCCAATTCCCAGGTGAATGTCAGGTCATCGCTGCCCAGATCGGTGGAGATTGCATTGATGTTATCTGGTAAGCCCTCATCTATGGTGAATGGTCCGAAAGGCTCGATTGTGGGGGCAACATTCTGCACTATAACTGTTGTAGTGAATGTGGTCATTCCACCATCATCGTCGGCTACCTTCAAACTCAATGTGTAGTTGTAATCATCGCCATAAGTGTGGTTTAAAGTGTCTGTGGCAATAAACGGGAAAATTCCATCTGGACTTGGACCAGGATCGGGTGCAATACCATCATTGTAGTAGGTATTCGTGATAAGTGGAGTCGAATCCCCAAAGTCCCATTCAAATGTTAAATCATCACTTCCATGATCTTTGGTACTCGCTATAAAAGTCGAAGGGGAACCCTCATCAGCCACATATGGAATGGCAAACAAGATTATCGAGGGGGCCAAATTATCCACCTCTATTGTGGTTGTATATGTGGATGTTGCGCCATCATCATCTGTTACCCTCAGAATTAGGGTATAATTATAATCATCTCCATAAGTATGAGCCACTGTATCTGAAACACTGAATGGATACACACCATCTGGACTCTTAATCTCATTGGAGATGGGATCGTAAACAGGCTCAGGGTCTATCCCATTATTGTAAAATGTGTTTTGGATTGTAAGCCCATATTCGAACTCCCATTCGAATGTTAGATCATCGCTTCCGGAATCTGTAGCCTCTGCTGTAAAGGTAAGAGATGATCCTTCATCACCTGAGGGCGTGACCATTATTGTTATACCTGGCGCGATGTTATTCACAGTAACTGTGGTGTTAAAATAGGCAGTTCCTCCATCATCATCTTCAACCTTCAAGTATATGCCATAAACTCCATCGTCCCCATAAGTTTGTTCTACACTGTCTGCCACAGAGAAGGGATATGTACCGTGAGGACTGGGATACGGGTCAGGACCCATGCCGTCATTATAGTATGTATTCACGATTGTGGAGCCAAGTTCAAAATTCCATGTGAAAATCAGATCATCGCTCCCTTGGTCATAGGCCATGATGGATATGGTTAAGGAAGTTCCCTCATTCACCACAAAAGGCCCGAAGGAATCCACTGTTGGAATCACATTGTTCACTGTAATATTGCATGTATCTGTATCTTTAGCACCAATATCATCTGTAACTCTTAAGGTCACCATTAATAACCCATTATCGCCATAGATATGTGTAGTCATTCCATCGAATGAGCCGTCCGGTGCGGTGCTTGAGGTTTCCTGGTAATCATAGGTCCCGTCGCTTTCGAAATCCCATTCATATTTCTCTATAGAGCTACTTGGGGAGTAAGAGGCAGAGCCATCAAGCAAAACCGCCTCCCCCTCGTTTATGGTTTGATTCGGACCTGCTTCTGCAATTGGTAGCTGAGATAATGATTGAACCGTGATTGTACAGATATCGTTATCAGTGGCATTGTCATCATCCCAAACCGTAAGAGTGACAGTGTAAACACCAGAAATATTGTAGATATGAGAAGCGTTCATTCCTGCAGCATGGGGTGAGCCGTCACCGAAATCCCAATCATATGTTGTAATATAACCATCTGGATCATGGGAACCTGAGCCGTCGAACTGAACCAAATCTCCAACATTAACAGTCTGATCAGATCCAGCATCAGCCACCGGAGGTTGGTTTTGAGATGGAGGCTCTCGATAATTACCAATCGCATATGCCTTGCTCACCGAGGTAATGTAAACCACGCCATTGTATATTGCAGGGGATGCAACAACCGATGAGCCGGAGAGATAATAATTCCACAGTACTGTTCCCTGAGTTACATTAATTGCATATAGTCTGCCTGAGCTGATGTATACCAAATTATTTCCTGCAATAGCTGCGGAGGTTAATACGTTTCCACCTGTATTTACAGACCAAAGTAGATTCCCATTATCAGGGTTGAAACAGAGAAAGTTATTTCCATCACTGCGGCCCTGACAACCCACAAAAATCCTGTTAAATCCGGCTGCAGGGGAGGATTGAACTCCATGGGAATTGGAGACCTCGAGGTCATAACTCCAGGCCAGGGCACCTGTATCCTTGTGAATTGCGTAAAGATACTCATTGTAGTCCGATTGAACAAAGACCTTCCCATAAGCCACAGTAGGTGTCGAGTGAACAGAGCCCATGGAGTATGACCATATAGTAGCTCCAGTGAATCTATTTATCGCCTTCAAACCCGTGGAAATTCCGTATAATACATCACCATCCACGGCTACACCGGCGTGCATTGAGCCACCGGAAATCCACCATATCTGGGTCCCGTCGGATACGTACAATGCGTAAATTCCCGATCTCGATGTAGGGATGTAAATCACATCATCCACCACCACTGCCCCTTGAACGTACATATCCCCTACATCCGCCTCCCAAATCAGGGAACCGGTGTATGCATCCAGGCAATAGAATTTTCCATCGCCCCAATTCTTGCCGAAAAAGACCTTATTATCCGATACACACGGAGCGGTGCTGATACGTCCTTCAGAAACAATGTACCTCCAGAGGGTTGCTCCTGTCCCTGCATCAAGGCAGTATAATGCACTAACCGAATTCAGAAATCCATTTACGTAAACCCTCCCATCCACAACAGCAGGGGAGGTCTTGACATTGGCTTGGAGACCTTTGCTCCACAAAAGGGGAGAGTTAGTGGGTCCGTCATCGGGAGTGAATCCCTGGCTATCCGGCGTCCTTTGAAACATTGGCCACTCAGTGGGTGGGGAGGATGACGATATAGGTTCTTCAATAGTTAATCCCATTGAAGGTTCATCAATATTTTGTACGGTTGATAAAGCCATCATGATTATTACTACACATATGAAAATACTTGGTAATTTTTTTCTCATCTCTTCTCCCTCCCCCTGAGGATTCATTTGCTTTTTTGCTTTTACCTAGGCTGTATATCCCCAATTAGAATGTTCCATCTCCTAGAGGTTCACAAAGAGGATTATGCCTCTCTTAGGACATATATCTATTTGGTGGTTAATATAATCTTTGTTGGAGCTGGGACGTATATTTGCTGCATTTATTTTTACACCTATTTGAGGAGTAAATTCCCACTTAAAAATATCCTCTGTATCCTCATCCTCCACCTTGATTATCGGGTTATTCCTGGTTATTACCAAAAAAGGTATAAATACCCAATATCATAGTGTTATCATCCGATTAGCGATGAAAATAATTAAATACAACAAATACTATCGCTTTTGCCATATTATACAAGAGGAACAGAGTACAGTGATTAGGGGGACCGGGTGTTGACACGGTTTATTGATTACATAAAAGCATATTACAGGGTTTGTCGATTGGAATACGCTCCAGGGGAGATACCCGCCATTTTCACAGTTTTATTTCTCGGGGCAACTACAGTTGCAAGATTCTTTGATTTTATTGTTTTAGAGGCTCTCATGGTATTTCTCTTGCTCTATCTATCAGGATTTATAATCAATGCACTGACAGATAAGGAAATCGACAAGAGATACGATACATTTAAAACCAGTATACCCAAATCAGTGGAAATTCTCGGGGAAAACACCCTAAAGGCCATGATAATCGCTCATGTGAGCATCGCTATCGTTCTGGCGTTTCACATCACATTACAGATGAGCAGTTTCTTGCCTCTACTCTTGGTTCTGGTAGGTGCATTTTTTGGCCTTGGATATTCTATAAAACCCTTCCATTTCAAGGTAAGGGGAATTTGGCATGCAATCGCTTTGGGTTCTTCAGCCTTCTTTTTACCCTTCGTATTCCTCATGCTCGTAGTTGCAGACGGTATATCATTACCTCTTTGGATATTCATTGCAGGTTTTTCGTTTGTCCACTACGGTATGGAATTCGGCAACCAGGCCATTGACTATGTAGAGGATAAGGCCTCCAATGTGAGAACACCTCCTGTCAGATGGGGTATGATACCATCGCTTACAATCGCACTATGCTTTGTTATACTTGGTATCATGGTTGAAGCCTCAAGCCTGTATTTCATCCTTCTTACCAGAGGAAGCTTCACATTCATTCATCCAATTCTGACAACGAATGTGGTTTATCTAGGATTGGTGGCCATAATATTGGCCGGCTACTACATACCCACAAAAGGACTCTGGCAGATGCATTCCACTCTGATACATTCCAAATCAATTGAGTCCGGTATGCCAACTCTGAAGAAGATATGTAACTATGCAAAATGGCAAGCGAGCGGTATTTTGGGTGTTGCAACTGTAAGCGCAATACTGTTTCTTGGAGTGGCTTTTGAGCCCATTACTAACATCTCTCAGGATGATGATCATAACAATTTGATTAGCGGTGATTTGCAAATAGCCTCCCAACCTATAGTGAAGTTTTACGAGGACGATGGGAGTTGGTACGCGAATGTCACAATTTCAGTTCTTAATGATAATATTGAAAGGCAGTGGGGCAGCATCGTGATACGGGTAGAATCTTTCACAGCAAATATCCGCATCGGTATCACATCCCTGCTTTTAGAGGAGGATCTGGAACCAAATACATATTGGAATAAGAGCACTGTGATGCAAGCCCATGATGTTGATGACACCACTATAAGGGTCACCCTTTATATTCCTAGTGATCAAAGTGGTTTAAACGAAGATCTGACCCTTGACAAGAGGGTAGTACCCTGTGAAAAGAAATTGTATATTTATAACGCATATGCTACAGGATATGAGGAGCACCACGATAAAAAAGCCAACGTGACTGTATTTGTATACAATGAAGGAGATAAAAGATTCATAGGTGACATGGAAGTGAGAGTATGGTATTATTACGGAGCATATCAGGATTATGAAAGTCAAAAAAACGACTTAGCTATAGATTCAAATAAAAATTGGATACCTATCCTCCCTGTAAATGCGCTCGAATTTGATGATGTCAGTGAGCCATTCTTTGTAGTAAAACTTTTCTACAAGGGCGATTTTGTTGACGAGTATACATTCTCCGGTTATAGCTAGTAAATAATATTTATAATTCCTTGTTGTTATTAAATGTTCGATTCACCCAAAAGTTCTTAGATTAATATCTGATGATTGAGCTGAAAAGCATGCACAAGAAATTTGAGATGCTCCCACTTGTGGATATGGACGGTATTCTCACAGAGGATGAGAGAAGGCGTATAATCAAAAGGCTCCATATGATGCTTTCATGGGTGGGTAGTACAATCCCGGAAAAAGAAGTGATCCAGGGAAAATCTCTTGACCTCAGAAAAATCATCTCTGAATTCATCTCAAAACCCGAAATTACCAAAGCGGATATCCAGAGGGCGAGACTTCTTGCAAGGGGCATTTCAGAGCGTGAGCATTTTCTTGAAGAGGTCATAATCCATGGTGATATTTCAGAAGAAGAGGCACTGCTCTTACTTGAAGAAGCCAAGGGTCTTCTCCGGGCAATGGAGGAACTTGAGAATATCCAGGACAGGGCCAAAGCAATAAAGGCCAAGGAAACGATACTAAAAAGGGTGGATGATGAGAAAAGATGGCAGCAATTTGTGGATAAGGTAAAGGGATAGATGTATTCAATTGAGGGAGCGTATATTATAATGGATGTGGAAAAAAAAGAATCTAAAAAGGAGGACTACATAACCTCCGAGAGCATATCTGCAAAAACCCAGGAATGGCTAGAAGAAATTGCTCATTACGCAAAGAATAGAGGTAGATTCGAATACAATCCCTCATCCTCTGCACTGCTGGTAATCGACATGCAGGAATTTTTCTTAAATGAAAAATCGCATGCTTTCATCTTCGCATCAAAGGCGATAATATCCAATGTAAATGACCTGATAGAAGCATTTAGAAGGTGCAACCTTCCAGTGATATTCACAAGACATTCTTATAAGGAAAATGAGGAGCCCGGAATCATGGGAAAATGGTGGGGTGATGTAATTCGGGAAAATGACCCACACTCCAAGATTATCCACTCACTTGCCCCGAAAGAAGAGGAAGTCATATTAAGAAAAACAAGGTACAGTGCATTTTATAATACAGAGCTTGAAGACATACTCAAAAGGCAGAGTATAGAAAGCTTGGTAATTACCGGTGTTATGACCCATCTTTGCTGTGAAACCACAGCCAGAGAGGCTTTTATGCGGGATTATGAGGTGTATTTCGTGGTGGACGGAACTGCCACACAAAACGAGGAGCTTCACCTATCGTCATTAAAGACATTATCCAATGGATTCGCAATTCCCGTTACAACCAACGAAATCCTAAAGGAAATCGAGGGATGCAAACTTGAATGATATTATCGTGATAGGGGCTGGCCCCGCAGGGATTGCGGCGTCAATCTACCTGAAGAGGGCAGGGATAGAGCCACTGATATTCGAAAAAGGGGAAGTCGGTGGCCTACTTTTAAATGCCAATCTCGTTGAAAATTATCCCGGATTCCCTCAAGGGATCAGTGGGAGAGAGCTTGTGCAACTTTTTAAAGATCAGCTTTTACGGCTGGAAATAGAAGTTTTGAAAAAAGAGGTCAACAATATTTCAATTGGTGATGGAACCCTAACCCTGAGTGCGGGTAGCGAGCATATCGATTCTCGGGCCATAATCATTGCAACAGGAACAAAACCAAAAAAACTTGGAATTGAAGGTGAGTCGGAACTAATTGGAAGAAAGCTTTTTTATGAAATAAAGGATATTCCCCCACTAAGAAAGAATAACAAATATGTTATAATCGGCGGTGGTGACGCCGCATTTGACTATGCAATAAATATTTCAGCCGAGGTGAAATCCGTGGATATAATATTCAAAGGAAAACATCCGAAATGTATACAATTGCTTTCAGAGCGTGTGCAGGCAATGGAGAATATTCGCCCTCATCCAAATATAATGCCCAGTGCATTCGAAGAAAATGAGGGGATTGTAACCAAATGCAAATCAGAATCAGGAGAGATGGATTTTCCTTCCGATTTTGCACTGGTTGCCTGCGGTAGGGAGCCAAATATCGATTTTTTACCTGAATTGGAGATTGTGAAAATTAATGAAGACGGGGGATGTGAAACTCCAGGTCTCTTTTTCGCTGGAGATGTAAGAAGGGGAAAGAAAAGACAGGTGGGAATTGCAGTGGGTGACGGAATAATATGTGCAATGTCGGCTTTGGAATTCTTACTCGGGGAAGAGAGGAAATGAAGATACTTAATATCTATGGAAAGGAGGATCTGGCCAAGGTTTATGTGGCCACAATGAGGGACAATGACAGATACCTGGTGGAATTTGTCGAATCCACCCAACCTCCGATTCCCCGGAATAAAAAATGGGTTTTGATAGTCTCGTCACTATTCGGCTGCCCAGTGAAATGCCGAATGTGTGATGCAGGTGGAAAGTTCCACGGAAAACTCAGATACGATGAGATACTGGCACAGATCGATTACATGGTCAGAAAGCGCTATCCTGACGGTGTAATCCCGATCCCGAAGTTCAAGATCCAGTTCGCAAGGATGGGGGAGCCTTCCATGAACATGAATGTTCTGGAGGCACTCAAAAGGCTTCCTGAAATTTATGATGCACCGGGACTGCTTCCCTCACTATCCACAGTTGCTCCGGAAAGCAGCAGGGATTTCTTTGAACAGTTGATGGAAATAAAAGACAAGTATTATTCAAATGGAAGATTCCAACTCCAGTTTTCCATTCATACCACTGATATTTCACAGAGAGACAAACTCATCCCAATAAAGAAATGGACTTTCAGGGATATTGCAGAATATGGCACCAGATTCCACAGGGAAGGAGATAAGAAGGTAACCCTCAATTTCGCTGCTGCAAAGGGTTATGATGTAAAACCCGAGATCGTAAGGGAGCATTTCGACCCGGAATTGTTTTTAATCAAGCTCACGCCCCTCAATCCCACTGTAAGGGTTGAGGAGTCCAGGCTCGAATCCGTAATCAATCCCAATGATTCCACTTCTTCCGAAGAAATCGTTGAGGATTTTAAGAACCAGGGTTTCGAGGTCATACTCAGCATTGGTGAAACTGAGGAGAACAAGATAGGTAGCAACTGCGGACAATATGTCACCCAGTACAGAGCTGCCCAGACTCCCATGAAAGAAGGGTATGAAATCAAAAAATACCAGATTTCATCCACATAAAATCGGGTTGATAATATGGCTGTATTCCAGTTTGAGGACAGGACACCAAACATTGGGGAGGGGACCTATGTTGCCGAGTCGGCTGAGGTAATAGGGAAGGTAACCATTGGCAGGCAGTGCTATATCGGGCCCGGAGCCAAGATAAGGGGTGATTACGGGGAAATCGAAATCGGTGATTTTTCCAATATCGAAGAGAACTGCGTAATTCATGCCCGCCCAGATGAGAAATGCGTGATAGGAAGCCATGTGACAATCGGCCATGCAGCCGTGATTCACAATGCAACTGTGGGTGACTGGTGTGTGATTGGTATGGGTGCCATTGTAAGTGATTATGCGGTTGTTGGAGAATGGGGTGTGATTGGCGAGGGTTGTGTGGTTCGGAACAACCAGGAGATCCCGGCGGGGAAGGTTGCAGTTGGAGTTCCTGCCAAGGTTATTGCTGATGTGAAGGATGACTACAAGGAGTTATGGACGAGGTACAAGGGGATGTATACTGAATTGGCGGGAAGGTATCCCAAGGGTTTGAAAAGGGTTGATTAATTCCTGTTATTGCCTAACTGGTCATACTGAATATTATATATTTTTCGCCGATAAATTTAAGTACACATAAGTTTTACTTTCTGACCTGACAAATGGGGAGGTCCAAATATGGGGAAGAAACTGAACAACTATATATTCGTAGTTATGATAGTATTTCTGCTGAGCCTTGTAGCTGATTCGTTCTTGACAGATCCAAACATCTTCTATCAGGACGCCTCTGCACCAACAAGGGAATTTGAGGAAAACATCACGATTCTTCCATACGACCCAACCAACCCAGGCAACAACCGTGCGTTCTTTGAGCTGGGGTTTTCCCAAGAGGACGAGCTGGAGTTCATCTTTACATTGAAGGTGAAGGAAAACCTTCCCATCGATTTCTGGTTCGTGAATTATGCGAATTTGGTTAGGCTTGTGGATGAAAGGCCATTCCTATTTTTCATTGATGGATCCGATCAGAATGTCACGCAGGCTTCAAAAGTTATTTCCTTGACAGTCTATGACGTTTACACACTGGTTTTTGTCAACAACAACAATGTCTCAGTTGAGGTTAACATAAACTATGATGTTAACGTCTATCCTCCGGAGGAAGAAAAGGAAGAAGAGACATCCACTCCATTGTGGAAGGAATACTATGTTATGCTTCCCCTGGGACTTATCATAGGGATCATCGCAGGTCTTCTTATATCCCGTGTTTTTAAAAAGTCCAAGCAAGAGGGACCTGAAAAGGATTCCAAATCACCCAAAAAGAAGGAAAAGGGCAAGCCAAGGAAGGCGGATAAAGGGGAAAAGGAACCTGAGGAACCTCCAAAGAGGGAGAAAAGAAAGCGCAGGGTCAAAAAGGAGGAGCCGATACAGGTTCCGGAAAAGGTTCTACCCAAATTTTGCGGCCACTGCGGAAAACCTGTTACTACTCCATTCTGTCCACATTGCGGGAAGGAAGCAGGAAAGGCTTAGTGTGTTTTGAATCATGAAGGTTCCAAAACCTGATGGTCCAGTGTCCGAGCTAATAAAAAAAAGAGAAGGGGAATTACTCCCCTTTTTTAAGCTCTTATTTTGTGACCCATGCTCCGGCTTCACGGAAGTTGAACGCATTTGTGGTGGTGTCGATTCTTGACGCCTTTTTTAATCTAAGGCTAATACCGTTACAACTCCACTACTTGCCTTGGCTTTCAGATCTCCATCGGCTTGGTCAACATAAATTACAAATCCTGTAGATGGATTTGCAGGTGCAGTTACCGGGTCGAGGTTAATAGACCCGTTTACATGAAGTCTATTTTCTGGGTTCGTCGCCCCGATACCGACGTTGCCATTTACATTTATCACCAATCGATCGAGGCTCTGCACGGCATCCCTGATTATGAAAGTAGAAGGTGCACCTGTGCCAGTTCCAACCCACCAACCGTTTGCAAATGGAGTTGGAGCTATGTGAATTCCGCCTGGGCTTGTATCTCCGTTAACCCTTATGGTATCACCGTCACCAACAACCATCAGAGGTGCGATTGAACTTGCAATCCCGATTCCGACATTGCCGCCCATGATGGCCATTGTGTTGTTTTGGGTTATAATATTAGTAGTGGAGTTTAATCCAATCCCGACACTATTGAGGCCTTCAACGATAATGGAGTTACCCATTGCCGTTGAATATTCTCCAAATGCAGTTGTGTTATACCCCATAGCGGTTGAGGCGGTCCCGCTGGCGGTTGTCTCACGCCCCATCGCAGTTGAGGTTTGTCCGCTGGCGGTTGTCAAAGTTCCCATGGCTGTTGAAGCACCCCCGCTGGCAATTGTATACCACCCCATCGCGGTTGAAAACATCCCGCTAGCGTTTGTCGAAGAACCCATCGCAGTTGAATAGAACCCGCTGGCGATTGTTTGAGACCCCATCACGGTTGAATACATCCCGCTAGCGGTTGTCGAAGCTCCCATAGCGGTTGAAACAGCCCCGCTGGCGGTTGTACCACTCCCCATGGCGGTTGAAATGGACCCACTTGCGGTTGTACCACTCCCCATAGCGGTTGAAGCATCTTCGCTTGCGGTTGTCCCCCATCCCATCGCGGTTGAACCCTCCTCGCTGGCGGTTGTATCATACCCTATAGCAGTTGATCTAATTCCACTGGCGTTGGTATTATATCCCATAGCGGTTGAATAATCCCCGCTGGCGGTTGTATGACGCCCCATCGCAGTTGAAGAATCACCGCTTGCGGATGTATTATATCCCATTGCAGTTGAATACCATCCGCTGGCTGTCGTATCGTACCCCATTGCAGTTGAATACCACCCGCTGGCGGTTGTCGTCCGCCCCATCGCAGTTGAACCAAGCCCGCTGGCGGTTGTCCCTGCACCCATCGCGGTTGAAAGCAACCCGCTGGCGTTTGTATCATACCCCATCGCAGTGGAATAATCCTCGCTGGCGGTTGAATAAATACCCATCGCGGTTGACCACCTCCCGCTGGCGGTTGTAGAATGCCCCATCGCAATGGCGTAATTCCCGCTGGCGGTTGTAAACTCCCCCATTGCAGTTGAAGCCCACCCACTGGCATTTGTGTTAAATCCCATAGCAATAGCATAATCCCCGGTAGCTGAATTATCTTTGTAACCAATGGTTGCGGCTCCGCCAATAGTGCCCAGTGGTCCCCATGGTAATTCCACATCCAATTTTGCCTCTGGAGTTGCTGTGCCGATGCCAATATTGCCGTTATCGTATATCGTGCCATTTACAAGTTCATTGCCGTTCCATTTGGGTGTATAATTGAGTGCATTTGCTCCAACTTCTGGGTCACTTTCACTAACCAAGTAGCCAGCTAGTGAATGGTCACCCCACCAATAAGCTGTATCCCAGTTGGTAATATTCCCGTTTGTAATTCCTGCTGCTGCACTCACACCGTATACTGGGTCAGTCTCAGTATAGCTCGTCAGATATCCTACTAATGAATGGTCACCCCAACCGTAAGCTGTATCCCAGTTGGTGATATTCCCACTTAATATTCCAAAAGCCACACTGGAACTGTATACCGGGTCCCCTTCGTTCGTAAGGTATCCCTCAATAGAATGATCACCCCAACCATAAGCGGTATCCCAGTCGGTTATATCTCCACTTGAGATTCCAGATGCGGCACTGGCACCATATACGGGATCAGATTCGCTCGTCAGGTATCCCTCAGTGGAATGATCACCCCAGCCGTGGGATGTGTCCCACTTGGTTATATTCCCGCTTAAGATTCCAGATGCCGCACTGGCACCGTATACAGGGTCGGATTCGCTCGTCAGGTAATCCTCAGTGGAATGATCACCCCAGGCATAAGCAGCATCCCAGTCAGTAATATCCCCGCCTGAGATTCCCGAGGCTGGACTGGCTCCGTATACAGGATCGGTCTCGTTATAGCCAGTAAGATATCCTTCAGTGGAATGGTCACCCCAACTATAAGCGGTGTTCCACTCATCAGAATTTCCACCGTCCTCGTCCTCATCGTCCATTAGGGATTGAACTGCAAGCCCTGCCAAGGCGCCTGCAATGGCACCAAGTAGGAGTGCAAGAACCAGCATTGTGGGAATTTTCGAACCTGATTTTTCTTCTTGTAGTTCTTTTCCCCTTGGTTCTACTACTTCTTCTTCAGGTTCCAATTCAAATTCTTCTTCTGGTTCTTCCTTTATTTCCTCTTCAGGCTCTCCCCATTCCACCTCTTCTTCCTCCAATTCGAAATCTTCTCCATTCTCATCCATATCTTCTACGATTGTAATCCCTCCTTTTCTTTCATTTATTATCTTCCTCAGGATTCAGCCAAAGTGATTCATAAAAAAGAAGAGTATGATGTTCTCAGTTTAAATCGATAATTATGTCGAATTACCAATCATGCCCCCTCTTTTCGTCACTTTACGACGGCTGTAATGCTGATAGTCCATTGCATTTGGAATATTTATCCTTTCCCATATACATTATGTAAAAAAAGTGACGGAACCATGTATAATTGAGATTTCAGGCAAGCGAGGTCACAAACCTTCTCCCTCCAAGAAGAGCAAACAAGCTAACCAAAGAAAAAAAGAAAAAGGGGAAGATTTGTTTAGAAACAAGCCTGCCATACTGTTCCATCATAGACCATGAGCGTGTGCAAGGTCAAGTCATAGTATATGTCCCCTTCTATTGGGCTTGAAGGCGCTGAAGCTCTGGGTTCAAGTCGCATTGTGTCATTTACATGGAGAGTTCTCTGTGGACTTACAGTCCCGATGCCGACATTACCGCCCATGATGGCCATAGTGTTGTTCTGTGTTATTGTACTAGGAGTGGAATCCAAACCAATTCCGACACTGTAATCTCCTTCTGCTATAATCGCACTACCCAAAGCAGATGAGTAGAGGCCACTTGCATTTGTACCTGAACCCATGGCTGTGGAGTACCACCCACTGGCATTTGTTTGGAATCCCATTGCAGTTGAAAACCGTCCATAGGCGTCTGTTTCACTACCCAATGCAGTTGAGTAACGTCCGCTGGCAGTTGCATAAAAGCCCAGTGCAGTTGAATAATCATCCAAAGCGTCTGAACTATATCCCATTGCGACTGAACCTGTTCCGCTTGCGGTTGTTTGAAAACCAATCGCTGTTGAGTATGTTCCGCTGGCGGTTGTTTGTAATCCAATGGCAGTTGCTGCAAAATTGCTGGCGATTGAGTCACTTCCAAATGCCATCGAATAGGAACCAATATTTACATCGTCCCATTGCGTTCCACTGACGATTCCGGCTCTTATTGCACCTTTCGCTGGGATCCACATCATCCTTGTTCCCGCTCCCGAGACCGGTGTGGAGCCAGTTGAGCCTGTAACCAGAAGACCACCGTTGTCCACATGCAATTTAGCACTCGGATTCACAGTCCCGATTCCGACATTACCGCCCATGATTGCCATTGTGTTGTTTTGGGTTATTGTATATGGAGTGGAATCCAGACCAATTCCGAAACTGTAATTTCCACTGGCATTGATCGAATGGCCCATTGCTGTTGAGTAGAGCCCGCTGGCATTCGTCTGGTATCCCATGGCAGTTGAATATGACCCATAAGCATCTGTCTCATAACCCATGGCAGTTGAACAATCCCCAAAGGCGGTTGTCGTTCTACCCATGGCGGTTGAGGCAATCCCACTAGCGGTTGTCCAACCACCCATCGCGGTTGAATAAAACCCGCTGGCGGTTGTATGACGCCCCATCGCGGTTGAGGTAATCCCACTAGCGGTTGTATCACCCCCCATCGCGGTTGAGGTAGAGTCACTGGCGGTTGTATATCTGCCCATGGCGGTTGAATAATCTCCGCTGGCGGTTGTGGATCCTCCCATCGCGGTTGAGCCAATCCCGCTAGCGGTTGTTGTCCGCCCCATCGCGGTTGAAAAACTCCCGCTGGCGTTTGTATTGTAACCCATGACAGTTGAATAATCCCCCATGGCTGTTGTATCATATCCCATCGCGGTCGAATAAAGCCCACTGGCATTTGTCTGATATCCCATGGCAGTTGAATATTGTCCACTGGCATTTGTTTGATATCCCATGGCAGTTGAATAATCCCCGAAGGCGTCAGTATAACCGCCCATCGCAGTTGAATAATCCCCGCTGGCC
>CBDVCK010000014.1:0-24382 GCA_965372465.1 uncultured Thermoplasmata archaeon
GGTTTTGGTTGTGAATCGATCTACATCTGAGCTGGTTCCTCCTTCTGATGAAACCTTTATCTCCATCTGAAGTACATCTGTCAGTTCCTTGAAATTGGGGTCATCCTGGAGTGGAACATCGATAGTGAATAATATGAACTCGGTATCACCAGGGTCCAGAAGTACTGATGTGATCGGAGTTGACGGATCCGAGGACAATGCGAACCAGGACCAACTGGATTGATCTCCTCCTCCATCGCCCGAAGTGTCCAGATCTTCCATTTCCAAGGCAAATGAATCCTGGGAATTACCAGTATTCTTGACCTTAAATTGAAAGGTAGCCGAGTTTCCCACATTGACTGTAGTGCTGAGGGGTGACGGATCTGTCAATTCTATTCCATATACCTTCTCGACCTCGATTGTGAATGGTTTGGTCTGATCATCGGTCTGATCGGATGATATTGTGACATTATTCGTATAATCATCAAAGATGGCGACCTCATTATCATCCGGAATCACAATGGACATTGTGATGGTTTCTGAAAGACCCGGGCCGATTGTGAGGGTTCCCGGACTAAATGTTGTTCCGGTCTGATACGAAGCCCAATTTTTCGACCATTTCAATTCCGGTGTGTATGTATCAGAACCTGTACCTGAATTCTTTATCGTTATACTGAAATCAACGGTCTCTCCCGGCTCTTTAGCCCTGTTGGCGATTGCACTGATCTCGAACTCGTATATTGGATTGATGTTGGTGAGGATTTCGAGCTCCTCCTTCAATGCCCCGGGATCGTCCGGTTTGGAAGGGGATATTGTCACAGGGAAGGCGACCGACAGGGGATCACCCAAGGTTGGGTAACCGGTCTCGTTCCTTCCGGGTATGGAAACTCTTAAGGTGATCCATGCCACATCACCTGCATCCAGTGCGATACTTGTGATTACCTGGCCGTTATAGGAGATATTTGTCCAGGATCTCTGATCGCCGGTAATTATTCCATCGTCTTCCAGATCTATTGAAATATTATCGGCCCTGTTTCCTATGTTCTTAACCTGGAGTGTGTACTCCACATAATTGCCCACATCCACACTCTGGGTAGATATCGTGTTCACCAGTTCCGCAGCGTAGAGCTGCTTGACCTTTACTGTGAAGTTCATTGTTTTGATGAGATCGGAATCGCCCGTGGATTTGATCTCGACTTCCACTATGTAATCTCCTGGTGGAACCGAGCTCAGTGGATCAGGGGATGGGATCTCAATAGCAATATCCACATTCGACTGCCCGCCTTCGGCAACGGATACGGGATTGGTGCTGAACGGGTTCGTGTTTGCATCCTCCCAGTAACTGATAGTACCTCCCGAATCGGTTCGAATCTCAAGCACTCTCAGATTGAAGAAATCATTGGTTGAGCCTTCATTGTATATTGTCATTGAGAACGTCTTTGTATCACCAGGGATTCCTTCACGTGAGCCGCCGCCTCCGAAGTTAAAATCGTATACTTCGTTTACCGTTGTTGTAGTCATCACATCATCGGTTTCAGGATTGATTGCAGGATCTTCCAAAGATTCGGCTTCTATGGTAATCTGGATAGTGCCAGTTTCGGTATCATGGTAGTCCAGCGGCGGTGTAACATTGAACAGAACTGTCAAGCTGCCTCCCGTGAGCGGTGAAACATGGATGGTCTGACCGTTTTCCGAAGGGCTGTAATACAGGTTGCCGTACTGTGCATCAGCACCTGTGAGTCTCAGTTCTATGATGTCGACACCGTTACCCTGGTTCTTAACCAGAATCGTATAACTCACAGTGTTGCCAACATCCACATTCTTTGAACTTACAGTGCCTGGAAGGTCCACTATATATACCTGATTCACTTCTACGATGAGCGGGAGTGTATCCGTCTGGGATGAATCGCCGTCCGATACCGCGGTAAGTGTGAAATTGTATATGTCAGCTGCCGAGTTGTCCGTGGTGTCGATAGTCAGCGGAAAACTTGAAGAATTTCCCGCGCCCACCTCCACAATGGGTAGATTTGAATAGGTCCAACCTACTGGAAGGCCGATGATGTCAAAAGTGTAAAGATCCCTTTCGTTTCCATCGTTATTGACCTGAATTGAAAATGTTACACTTTGACCGGCATCACAGCTTTCAGATACGCTCGTGGAAGAAATATCGGTAAGGAAAGTGGCTTTCACATCGATTATGAAGGTGAATGTATCATTTACAGGGCTTTCAGGATCATCGTTTAAAGAGGTTGCGGTTATTATGATCTGATATTCTCCGATATCTATAAGGGGATCTTTTCTGAGTTGGACCGATACGTTCACTGTTTTTGTACTGTTGAGGGGATCCACCACAACAGATTGGACCTGGATAGTGGGATCCGAAAGGTAAACAGAGAATCCGCTTGGTTTGGTGACTTCCAACTCGAACTCGTCAATGGCTGTACCTTCATTCTTGACAAGGAGGTCGAAATAAACCACTTGACCAGAAATACCATCCTTTCTGTCACCACCGTTCTGGTCCAGTTTGACATCATAGTATGGATTTACCTGAATCGTGAGATCTTGAGTATCATTGATATCCTGTTCTTGGGACTCTAAGGAGCTACCTACCAAAGTGAGGGTAATATCGGTTGTGTTATGCTTTGAAGGGATGGTTACATTGTATGTAACCCAAATGAATGCATTAGGTTCCAGATCCACTTCGGATGCACTCCATGTTCCCGAAATCCCTGATTCGCTGATATATTTCCTTAATAAAGAAATTGTATCGTTATCATTACCCTCGTTCGTCACTTTGATTGAGAATGAAACCTTATCACCGGGGTCAATTTCGAGAGTATTTTGATTCGTGGAAAGCCTTACATCGAATGTCTGATTGATGTTAATTATTATCTCTCTTGTTTTAATAATACCGTCAAATCCTGTGGAGTTAATAGCCAGATACATTTTGATGGGGCTCTCATCTCTAGTAGCATCAGTTGGTATAGCTACTATATATGTCATCATGGTGGTGTTACCAGGAGAATTGATATCTGCAAGGATAACAGTTGCAGGAAGCGGCACTTCGCCCCACGAATCGTACGGGGAGACAGATGTGACGTCCTCTAATGTGAATGTATCCGTGGCGGACCCGGTATTTGTTACCTGGACGGTGACCACAAGTACATCACCTGGTTCTCTATTGAAACTAGTTTTATGGGGAACTATTAGTGCACTTCTCTCGGGTGTAATTGTTGTATTCAACCAGACGTAGTCATCTACCGGAGGATCGTCATCCCCCTGAGAATATATTCTGTATAAAACGTAATCCTGAGTATCGCCTTTAACATCAAGTGGTATTGATACATTTATGTATAATATAAATACCTCACCTGGTCCCACGACTCCTGTAAAATTTACACTGGGTAAGGTCCAGGAAGGATGGTTGGATTGTGCATCTATCCTCTCAACAGCAAATGAATCATCACCGGTACCTGTGTTCCAAACCTCAACTACGTAAGTGATGACAGATTCCGGAGGCGTTTCTCCGCTTCGCTCCTTGCCTCCTGCTATGAGAACTTCGTAGCTCTGGGTTACCTGTGATATGGTCTTTTCAGATTTTACCACGGTTGTATCGTTCTCGGAGGTTATGTTTACCCATATAACATATGCACCCGGGACTGCCGATGCCGGGACATTTACCGTTACTGTAATATTTCTGCTATCAAATGATGCTAATCCAAAGATCGCAGGAGACGCCGAGGCCCATGTGGAGGCGTCGGGATCTTCGGCCCAGACCGAGGCAATAAAATCGTCAAATCCCGTACCTCTGTTCTTGACATTTACATCGTATGTGATTACACCTCCGGCAGGACCCTCTATCGAATTGGGTTGAATGGAGATCGAAACATCAAATATCTGCTGCACATCAACTCTTAGATCAACCATGCCTGTGGATGTATCATCTCCGTTTGATTCACCGGTAACATTTATGAACCAGATATTCACAGGTTCATTTGCAGGAACAGTTACAGTCACATTGACAATCATGTGATCCCCAGGAGCAAGGTCGCTTACTGTTGCAGGTGTGATGCTTCCCCAGGTTGGTTGTTGTCCTGTAAGGTCCAGATGGAAGGTATCTGTGCCTGTGCCACCGTTTGTCACTCTTACCTGGTAAACGACGGGATCACCACCAGGAAAACCATTTAATTTGGATACGGTTTCAACCACAATAATAATTTCATAGTCCTCGTTCACATCAACCTGGATCGGTCCGAAATCAGAAGTGGTGGGATCGTCAATTGAGGTTGCATTAACGAAGAGTTGCCATATCCCTGCCGGGGCTTCAGGATCTACATTAACCGTGATATTAAGGGTTTGTATCTCATCTGGCTGCATGTTAATCAGTGTCGATTGATTGGCACTTGCACCGGGAGACGTAGTTATATCATACGAATCTACACCGTTTCCGATGTTTCTGAAATCAACCATAAACCAAATAGTCTCCCCAGGATCAGCTGATTGCTGAACAGGTGAAGACACCGAGACTCCAAAAGTTTCAGCGACATTTGTAGTGAGGATCACAGATACATTTGCTAAGGGGTCAAGCTGAGAGGCGACTTTCATTTCCACTCGGCTGAAATGGCTGTCCAAAGCATCACTATCGATGGTGACCGAGAATGAAAAGGTTATATTTTGTTGATATTCGAGAAACGGAGTGGACCCTATACTAATTCCCATACTCCAGGTTTCCCCTTCTATTACATTAAATGTTATTGTAAAATCCTCTCCAATATTACCAGTATTACGAACTGTAATTTGGAAATCTATTTGTTCTCCGGGAAGTCCCTCAATGCTCGTAGGTGGGGGGACTTGCATCCCAACTTTGTACTTTGGCAGGACATGAACAGATACCGCGGCATTACTTGATTTTGATGAGCTTCCCTGGGACGTAGCTACTGCTTTGAGAGTGGTATAATATTTGGATTCTGCGTTTTGTGGAACATTGATTTGAAAGGTCACCAAAGCCTCTTCCCCACTGTCTAGGACCACAGAATTTGTCTGAAAACTGGGGGGGTCCCATCCGATAGGAAGTCCTGTATATGTCAAATCAAAGGTGTCTTCGCCATTTCCCGTATTATTTACAGTAAAATTAAAGACCGTGATATCATTCTCTTCCACATCATGCTGGCTATCACCATCCAATATCCCGGTAAGTACCTTAAATACCTGAATAACATTGCCGCGCAGTTGAAGGGAATCTTGACACCCAACTTCACCTTCATGTCCGATTACCTCCACATGAATATCAACATAGGCAGTATCTTCATATAACGCATCACTGGGTGGCCTAAGACTTATGGTCTCTGGTCGTATATCTCCACCCCCCATTAAGATGTTAGGTATTATCTGGGGTGGGGGTGTAGAAGGTGTGACGGTCCAACCTGCGGCTACACTGGCAGGGTCCAAAGTTATATTCATCCTGATATCTTCACCAAAATTCCCGGTCCCTGTGTTTTCGACATCAATCGTATAGTCATAGTCAACGCCTGGTACGACATCGGCAATGCCGTTGGTGGGTATGTTGTGGTCTACTGAAACACCGTATTCCCCTGCTGCTTCGGCGTAGTTAGAAATAATCAACAGTATTATTACTATCCCTAATGTAATAAATAATCCCAAGAACACCTTGGAAAGCGCCCTTCTCGCGGAAAATTTCCCGCTTGTTGTCACATCATGCGATTCGGATTTCTCTTTTTGTGCCCAATTCATAATAAGACCTCAATTAATGCCATATCGAGTTTTCTTATTTATAGCTTTCGGAAATCGGGTAATACGAGGATTTAATATTTTTTTACCAAATTATAGAAAAGTATTTAACTTATTGATGATATATTATTTTACCATCGTAAAACATAAAATTCGAAAAAAGGGGGCAAATTACCCTCTGGTATGAGGTATTTCTCCCGGAAAAAAAGGCGAATAAAACACAAGGGGGATGGTATTATCGAAAAGAAGATGTTCGCTATAAAGGTTCCAGCTTATGAAAAGGACGCAATGGACCTGGTGTCAAGGGAAACCAAACGCACCCTTGCAAATATCTATTATATGCCACTGGAACGGTTCATACATGAATCCCTAGGTGCGGTAATACTGGGGAAATTGGATGAGGTAAGAGGAAACAAGAGAAATGATGAGGTCGTTAGATTTCTTTTGAACAACTCCGACGGATCCTCAAAAATAGCACCCGCTATCATTAAGGATTTTATAGTATTGATGACTGTAGAAGGCGGGGGAAGAAAATTCAAAATGCTGTTCTCCGACCTTAACTTCAGTGATAAAAGCTTTCTATTGCATGAGGTTAACCTTCATGATCTTGCCCGTCATCTGGGCCGGGAGTATCTCGAAAGAGGAGGCTCCCTGAATTCAATTGATCTTGAGCTTGCCTATGAGCTGTTCTTCGACCGCATGCTCGCAAATTACTACAGTCTAACTGCAGAAGGCTCTCTTGAAACCCTGCACAGTGCCTGGAACGATAACTACCCAAAAATCACGATATTCAAAGACGCCCTTTTGAGGGAGTATACCGCAAAATACGGCAAGAGCTTTGTTGAGATATTCGAAGTGGAACCGGAATACGAGGCCAAAAAAAGGGCAAGAAGACAAAAAATTGAAGGTATTTGATTATCTGTATATCGAAGGAGAATAGGCTGGTTTTCTTGGTTTTGCGGGCTTTGCCTGTGCATGAATGGACTTCAACTGTCCCTCTATCTTTTCTGCCTCGATATACAAGGGTTTGGCGTCAAGATGAATATGCAAAAGCATCTTATCGATGGTCTCGATAACCCTTGCCGCGGCCCTGGCATCAGGATAATCGGGATGCGCCTCGGCCATGATGCTTATTACATCAAAATCCCTGCTTTTTCCTACGTTTAAAAGCACTCCTGCCACTCCAGTTATCACTCCCTCCATGAACAGGGGAATGTCCTGGGATTGTAACACATTTCGGGCCCTTTCGGTGCTCCCTATGCCGTAAACCTCGACCGAATCCGAATTGCCGGGATCGTGATTATTCTTCTCCTCGTTATTGTTTTCTTCACCTGATTCTTCCTCTTCTTCGCTCTTGTCTATTACCAATCCTTCCGGAGAGATGAGCTGCTTGCATTTTTGTTCCTCTGCCCAATCGAGCATGGTGTGAGCTATGGGTTTTACAAGGTTAGGAGGGGGCTGGAACTCCGAGATAAATGCAACGATCTGATCCGATTCCCCGTCAGGGGATGTTATCTTCTCACCCGCATAGATGCGCACCGGATTAAGTGGTTCGGCTTCCCTGACCAGAGATACCGTTGGGAAATAGATTGAATCCATTATACCGATTTGAGTCAGTTTCAAAAAATTTATCAGGTAATTTGCCACAATGGAGCTCACCAAACCAACACTGGGAAATCCATCTATTATTGTGGCACCTTTTAGGTCCACCTTTTTCAGCTCGTATACTTTTATCTCTTCCATTTTCTTACCTTCAAAGTAATTCCAAACAGCCCTTATCAAGGGAGCATTCGACCTTAACATCATACAGGTACTTAAATTTCACTGATACAGTATCATAATCGAAAAGATTGTCTGTTAGTAATGCTATCACGGTTTTATGCCGCCCTATGTAATCATCAACTGCGCGATGTCCGCAGATGGAAAGATCGCATTGCCTTCAAGGAAACAAACACGGATATCCAATGAAGAGGATATGACCCGGGTTCATAAATTGAGAAACCAATGCGACGCCATCCTCGTGGGAATTGGCACAGTGCTTTCCGATGATCCAAAACTTACGGTTAAAGAGAAATATGTACCCAATCCCAAGCAACCAATTCGGATAGTTCTTGATTCAAAGGGCAGAATTCCAGAAGATTCCTTGGTCTTAAGCCCGGATTCACCCACAATAATAGCGGTATCCGAAGATTGTACACATCAAACTCAGGGCGCGGAAACCATTGTTTGCGGGAAGGAAAAGGTAAACCTAAGCCAGTTATGTGAAATCTTGAACAGGAAAGGGATAAAAACGCTTCTCGTGGAGGGGGGTGAATCAGTTATCTGGTCATTTTTAAAAGATAGACTGGCTGACGAGTTCAACATCTTTGTAGGCAGCATGGTGATAGGTGGAATAAATTCTCCCACACTAGTGGGTGGAGAAGGGGTGTTAAGAGAGGAGGATATTCTTTCTCTAACCTTGAAAAAGGTTGAAAGATTGGGAGATGGGGTTTTACTGCAGTACGGTGTTAAAAGATGAAATTCTTGGCGGATCATATGTTGGGTTCCCTGGCCCGTTGGTTGAGATTTTTTGGATTTGACACTGCATATCCGGACGTTCTTCCAGATAAAGGAATGGTGGAATTGGCAAAAAGAGAGGACAGAATTATTTTAACAAGAGACAAGGAACTTGCATTAAATAAGGATGTTCGGACCCTATACTTGGAAAGTACAGATTTGGATAATCAATTGATAACAGTTATTTCAGAACTCAAATTGAGGATAACAGGCGCGTTCTCCCGATGTTCATTGTGTAATTCTATTCTTTTGGAAGTGGAAAAGAAGCAGATTGAGGACAAGGTCCCAGAGAGAGTGTATAGCCAACAAGAAAGATTTTGGGAGTGTAAAACTTGCCAGAAATACTACTGGCAGGGAACACATTATCAGGGAATTGAAGAAAAAATAAATATATTATTAGGTAAAACTTCTGGTACCCGAACGTGAGTAGATATCGTCACTTTCCCGGTAGATATCCTCTTTTATTACTTTCCCGGTTGTTGCATTGATAATCATCACGCCGTTTGAACCCTCAACACACCACACCGGAAGGTATATAAGGCCCCTTTTTTGGAGGTCTATGGCCCCTTCTTTGGGGCGTACCTTCTTCTTTTCATATATGGTCACGGCACCTCTGTCGTCCACGGTTTGGATTTCTTTGGTATTTAGGGTAATTGCACCTTCCCTTGCCGTTTCCAATGCCCTGTTTTCGTCGAATTTCGGCTCCAATTTTGTGTGTGTGGTCTCCATTTCCGATACGGTTTCGAAATCAAATTCCCAACTTTCCGCGTTATTCGTAAGCCCGTTCACTGCCAGTGTGCCTTGGGAAATCTGCGGTGTAAGTTGACCCTCGACCTCAAGCTCGCATGAATAATCAAAAACATAGTAGGGAATCAACTCCAAATCGAACCTGAAACCCTGAACGATCTTCTTGGATATCTCTGAGACCTCGCTCATTGTAACCTGGGGTTTCATGATGAGCTCCCCCTCATCTTGCAGCTGTTTCGGTTCTATTCTGACAGAAATTGGTTCCATTTCTGAAGTCACGTGCTCTGGTTCCGAAGGGATCTGTTCCTCAGGGGAAATTTGTGCTTCCCCGACTAACTCCTGTTTGGGACTCTCTTTAAAAAATTCGTCCCCCACATCGCTTAAAACCGCCCTTCCTATCTCCTCTTCAAGTTTTCTTTTATTCCAAAGAAGAATGTTGTTTTCCTCTGCGAAGGCCTTAAGTTCCTTGCTTATATCCGAGGTTGCAACGAATATTATTTTATCGAGATTGGGAGGCATCTCATTCAAAAGTTTTATAAAATCCGATTGTGAAATAGTCTCACCCGCATCCAAAATGGCTGCCGCTACGTTCGAATCTGCCTTGCTTCCCAGAACGTAATGCGGGTATTCTTCTGAAATATCGAAATCATAGGAATTGAGTATCTTCTTTAGTATTTCGATTAAATTCGGCAAACTTCTTCACCTCAGAGAATGCAACCTCGTCCTTTCAGTTTGTTTTCTCGAACCCAAATGCAACTTAAAGCTTAAAAGGGTTGTGATTTTTATTGAATTTGAACCCGGTTTACAAGGAGATGGGAAGTTCTCAGGATGAAGAAGAAAGCAAATAATAGAAAGGTTAAAGTGTTCAATTAAACATATAATTCCGTGTAAAATGAATGAGACGATATAATATGAACAAAAAAAATAACAAAAAAAAAAAGGGCAGAATTCTATCAATCTTTATAGTGATTATACTCCTGTCAAGCGGGGTAATTATATTTGAACCGGTTGTTAATGATTTGGGAATATTCGAGTTCTCACAGAATGCCCAGGGACAGTCCATGATAATCTTTCAGGATGATATGGACCCCCTGCAGCCGGGATGGGATAATTCCCGTGATATAGGCCCTGACGGTGAGCCAAGAGACGGACAGCCTGGTGCCAATTTCGGCAACGAATGGCAGGTTTCTTCTCTGGATTCTTATAGTGGCACGTTCAGTTGGTACTCGGGACCGGAAGAATTGGGTGTTAACACAGGGGGATTGATTCTTTACATGGGCAATTTTTATCCGGAGGAACCTTTCGGCCATGTGCGCCCTCTCTACACCCCATCAGTTGACCTTAGAAACGCCTCCAGTGCCCAGTTGACCTTCTGGCACAGATACAACTTTATCGGTATTACCAACATTGGACCTTCAAATGGTATTTACACATGGTACGGTGATGGAGGTATGGTATTTATCACGCAGGATGATGGATTGACATGGGATTATCTCGAGCCCAGGGAGGAATATCCCGGCATCGTGGGTTTCAATCCGTCATGGTCCCACAACCTGAACCCTCCATACTACGGAAACAACCCGTTCTCTCCACTTCTAAACCGGACCTGGAGTTTACCTCCTCCATACCCTCCTACTCCCGATCGCAAGGACGGCAGTGGAGCCTATGTCGGTAACAGCGGTGGATGGGTGCCTGCCACATTCGATTTAACACCCTATGTTGGAACACATGTCAAGATAGTATTTGCCTACACCCAGAATTATCCCCTGGAGGATGCTGATGGAAATGCTGATAACTACGGTGACAACTTCCTACCGTGGTTCATCGATGATATCATGGTTTCAAAGGAGATAATCGAAGGACCCACGATACAAGTCATTGGACCTGATAGTATGGTAATCAATCAATCAGAGACGTTTTCCTATATGCTGAATATCACGAATTGGAAGAGTGCAGCAGACCTAATCAGTTTGAATTGCATGAATATCCTGGGTTGGACTGCCGAGATACTCAATTATTCAACCTTCCAACCAGTGACTGGAGATCTTCTGCTTGACCCGGGTCAATGGGTTTGGATAAGAATAAATGTAACAGTTCCCCCCAGTGCCATATGGGGAGCAGAGGAAACCACCACCGTATCAGCAACATCGGTATCTGACCCTGCAAAATCCTCAATTGTCAATCTTTATACATATGCACCATCTCCTGATGTGGGGGTTGAATGGATCAACATACCCCCTGATAGACCCCCCGGTAACTCCATAGACATATCCGCAAGAATACAGAATTATGGAACAATTTCTGCATCCTTTGATGTTCAGTGCACTGTAGAAGGGGATTTATTGATTCAACCTATAGTATACAACGAATCCGGAGATCCCAGTGAGTACAACCATGTGGATGATCTCATGCCAGATGCTTGGGTGGATCTCACCTGGAACTTCACAGCCGAAATTGCTAGTCCATATATTATCACCACCACCACTCTTTTAGATATCGATCAAGTCCCAAACAACAATGCATCATCCGATATCTGCTATGTTCAATCCTCGTTTTGGACATGGAACGATATCCCGGATGGCGATGATGACAGCGGATTCACCACCTGGGATAACGGTGTTGGAACGCAGTGGGAATGGGGTTTTCCTGCCGCTGTTGGACCCACTGCGGCATACGAGGGAAGTTTCAGCTGGGGAACGGATTTAAATGATTACTATGCGGATGATGCATCATGTCTTCTTCATACACCATGGTTCGATTTTTCACAGGCTTCTACAGTTACAATAAAATTTTACCACTGGTACGAGACCTATACCCAGGGAGGCCAGGCCAATAGGGATAGGGTCTATTTCGGATATAACCTGTTAGGGGACGGGGACAATTCAATCAACATTCTTCCAGTGGGACCTGAAGCTGATGGGGGTTGGCAAGGAGATTCAGGAGGATGGTCCGACCCGCCGATCACCGTGGATATTACACCAGTTGCAGCCGGAGTCTCGCAATTCAGATTCACTTGGTGGCTTGATGACAGGGGTTCTACCAGTGGTGGTGCCGATTCCGGATATTATATCGATAACATCTCGGTATATGCCTCGATACCTGAAGCTGATCTGGTCATCACAGAGTTAATGGATAATGACGGGACTGGAAACGAATACATCGAAGTTTATAACCTGGGAAATGCAAATGCCATCCTGAACGATTATAATGTAAGTGTCGACAGTGGGACAACATGGCTTGCCGGAACCTGGTTCAATAAGACGGGTCCAACAAACATATTGGAACCTGACAAAGTCGCTTGGTTCGAACCCTCGGGTATCGATACGTTAAACGATGAAGGCTCCAAGATAATGCTTGTGAATACAAGTTTACCCCTGGGGCAGGGATACATCCATGACAAAATAGCTTACGGGCAAAAGGGGCTCGTTCCGGACCCTGTGATATCCGAATCTGTTACAAGATATTGGAGCGGCTTGATTTTTACAGATGATTGGGCACGAGAAATTATGCCATCGGTGGGTTATTCACATTTGGGCAATGAGACGGTATTCAATCCCTTGGTTGTTCTGAATGAGGTTTATTTCAATGCCAGTTCCGGGGAGAGGTTTATAGAACTGATCTATGTCGGTAGAACCGGTGATCCTGATGTGGATATCGACAGTTGGGTGATTGTGGTTGACCAAAACCCGTATACGATTTCATCACTTAATCCCGAAAGCACGCAGATGAACGCGACTCATAAACTGTATGTAATAAACGGGACAATGGCTCCTAACCTATTCCCTGATATGAATGCATCGCAAGATAATGTATACATCTATAATTCAACTGGGTCATTGGTGGATCAGGTGGGTTGGGACAAATGGCATTCTGCAGATTGCACAATCGTCAGAATTCCTGATGGGAATGGCGTATCAATCGGGTTCGAAAGATATGCCCTTGACGGTTACGATGACGATACATCCCTGGAGGCGGGTTGGCAATTCTCGGGTGTTCCCACAATGGGGATCATAAGTCTTGAAAAGGATCAAAAGAAGGTAGGTGACACAGGTGAAATTGTTACGTATCAATTGACCCTCACGAATCACGGTTATGCCGATACGATAGACCTATTTAACCAGACCATTGGTGAAGGGTGGACAGTTGAATTCTATGAAAAAGACGGAGTAACGAAATTGAAGGATACCAATGGGAACGGGGTCCCTGATACGGGTCTCTTGGGTCCCAATGAGATCTTCAATATCAAAGTTAAGGTATACATACCTCTCTACAAAGCCGGGGATAGGATGGATACCATTGTAATCGCTCAACCCGAAAATTCCACCTTCGGAAAGGATTGGGCAAACCTGACCACTGAGACATTCCCACATCTCGAGATAGATAAAACGGCTAATCCCAGCGAGATCTGGCTCAACGGAAGCGGAGCAGCCTACTCCCCCCAGGAAGCGACGATTACCCTATCGGTTCGGGGTTCGGGTCTTACACAGTTCGTCACGTTTCCACAGGACATGGTGTTTGTCATAGATAAATCAGGGAGCATGGCAAGCAGTGACCCTGCAGGCCTTCGAATTAATGCTGCAAAGAATTATGTGGATAACATGTCGGTCCCCGACAGAGCCGCTGTGGTTGGATATGACGATTATGCCTATCTTGTGGACGGACCCGATGAGGTACCTCCCCACAGCAATGGTGAAAGTACGGTCTGGGATTTAAGCGATCAATTCCAGGACATAAAGGACAATATCGATGAATGCGATGCAGCAATGGGCTTCACTTCCACAGGCTGGGCTCTGGAGATTGCAATGGACCAGTTGATAGCCAATGGAAACGAAAGTCACGTTCAGGCAATTATTCTCACAACGGACGGGATGGCCTTTGATCCTGCCAGGGCATACGAGCAGGCGAAAAGAGCACGGGATTCGGGCATACTCATCTTCGTTATATTTCTGGATATTACAGGCTGGCTTGAGGGATGGTGGTTGGAACACTTCCTAAGTGATACAACGGGCGGGGTTTTCTACCCTGCCGCAGACCCCTCTGCAATTGCGGGAATATATCGGGAGATAGGGGCCTTCATAAACGAAATTGCGGGAAGGGATATCAATGTCGGTGACTCGTCCTATATGATTCAGGATGTGCTACCGCCGTATATCGATTATGTTCCTGGAACCTTTACACATCTTCCGGATAGTATCACTGAAAATGCAACCGGTTATACATTCCTTGGATGGCAAAAACAGCAGATATCTTTAAACGAAAGCTGGATATGTCGGTTCAACATTCGTGCAAACATTCAGGGTATTGTTCCTGCAAATGATTATTGGAATTCCCGGGTGAACTACACAAAATGGAACAACGAGACCATAGAGGAGCAATTCCCGTTTGCAAACATTACAGTGATATCTTCTGTTCTGGATCCGCCACAACTGGATATATACTATAATAAAACGAATGTGATTCTAAATTGGACACCACCAAGCGTTCCCGATGTTAATCATTTTCTGATATACAGATCCCCAACCCGTGATGGTTTCGGGGATTTCAGTAACCCCTGGATAAACACATCAAATGACATCGACCCATATGGTCCCGGATTTGCAGTGGGCAGGCGTTCAACCTGGAACGACACAACCGCCTCCTCCTCACCCGAATATTATTACATCGTAAGGACCGTGAACTCCTTTGGTTTGGTAAGTTACACCTCAAATACCGTGGGTAAATACAATAAATCATTTCCCATGGGAACCAGCACTTTCTCACTGCCATTGGAACCTGAATCTCAGCAGAATGTGAGCTGGTACATGGATGAAATAGGCTCACAGGCTGCGGATTATATAAGATGGTTAGACCCTGCAACTCAAACCTGGGTTACTCATTACTATAATGATGCAGAAGGCGTCAATGACGCTAAGATGGAGATTGGGAAGGGTTACGAGATTTACCTTGCAAATGCCATTAATTATTCCTTTGTGGGAAAACCTGCAAGCTCCATCAGGTTTTTGGAAAAACAGATGCCAACACCTGAAAACTTCTCGGTTACCGTTAATGCTCAGGACGTCTTTCTTTCATGGGACGAGGTTACGGGAGCAGATCATTATATCATCTATCGATCCACAACAAGGGAAGGGCTCAATAACCGTTTACTCTCCTTTGCAGGGGAAACAATATCCTTCGGTCTTAATGCCTGGCAGGACACTGACCCTGTAAACAATATCACTGAAAACCAATTCTACTATATAGTGGGTGCAGTGAATTCCTCGGATACGCACATCAGTTTAAACACAACCTATGCAATGGGAGTGTGGATTGGTAACTACAGTGCGGGGTACAGTTCTTTCGGACTGCCGGTTCTTACCTTTGATTCCGATACCAAAACTCTCGATGGGTACTGCGATGACATACCAAACACGGTTGGAATCAATTACTATCTACAGGGCGAGCAGAGGTGGGTGTGGCACAGGTTCAATATGGAATACGGAGCATATGATGAGATAGCAGGCTACTCGAGCGGATACCAGCTTAGTACGGATGCTGCAACAACATATTTTTATGTTGGAAGATGAGTTTTAAGAATCCAAACCTTTTTATTTATGCTTCCGCTTTTTGGTTCGAATCATCGGGTGACTGAAAAATGAGGCTTCTGTTCATACATGCGGATTTTATGGAGTACGAGTCAAAGAAAAAAACGAAATTCGCAGAGGAACCTTTAGAGGATTCAGGGCCACAGAGGGTTGAGGAGGTTCTCGTGGTATTCACCTCGGTGGAAAAAGAAGATGAAGAGGACAAGGCTGAGGTAGTAAAAAGGTACCTCTCCAATCTTAAAGATATTACGGATCAACTTCAGACCAAGAGAGTTTTAATCTATCCGTATGTTCATCTCACAAGCTCCCCTTCAAGCCCCGTATTTGCCAGGGATTTGGTAAAGGATCTGGAAACCGCAGTAAGAAATGAGGGATACGAGGTTACGCGATCACCCTTTGGATGGTACAAGAGCTTCGTTATTTCGGCAAAGGGACATCCTCTCTCGGAATTATCAAGAGAAATAAGGGTTAAGAAGGGGGAGGAAAAAGCCGAGGAAGAAGGCGTGCCCGAGGCCCTGAAAAAAGAGAAGGAACTTCGCTCAAAATGGTATGTTCTCACCCCCGAAGGTGAACTCATTGCCGCAGAGGAATATGATTTCTCAGGCAATGAAGAACTGAAAACATTTTATAGCTACGAGATAGGAAAGGATAGAAGGGCAAAAGGGGAGCCTGCCCATGTAAGATTAATGCAGAAGCTCGAGCTCGTGGATTACGAGCCAGGATCTGATTCAGGTAATTTCAGATGGTTTCCCAAGGGATATCTCATTAAGAATCTTCTTGAAAGGCATGTCTCCGATGTTCTGAGGAAATACGGTGCCATGCAGGTTGAAACACCGATTATGTACGACTTTTCCCATCCGCAGCTGAGTAAGTATCTCAACAGATTTCCCGCAAGGCAGTACATTGTGAAATCCGATGAAAAGCCTTACTTTCTGAGATTTGCCGCCTGCTTTGGCCAGTACCTCATGGGTCAGGACATGACAATATCATACAAACATCTTCCTTTGAAACTCTACGAGCTCACGCATTACAGTTTCAGAAGGGAGCAGAGCGGGGAGTTATCCGGTTTGAGGAGACTAAGAGCCTTTACCATGCCTGACATGCATACAATGTGCAAGGACCTAGAACAGGCCAAAGAGGAGTTCATGAGGCAATATGAACTGAGTATGAGATGGATGAGGGATATCGAAGTGGATTACGAGGTGGCATTGCGCTTTGTTTCTGATTTTTATCATGAAAACGAGGGATTTGCCCGTGATCTTGCCAAGAAAATCGGAAAACCCATCATTGTTGAGTTGTGGGAGGAAAGATTCTTCTATTTCATTATGAAGTTCGAGTTTTCGGTAAATGACTTATTGGGCAACTCAGCTACGCTCTCCACGGTCCAAATTGATGTAGAAAACACCGAGCTTTTTGATATCAACTATGTCGATTCCGACGGGACAAAAAAGCACCCCCTTCTTCTTCATGCCAGCATCCCTGGTGCTATTGATAGGAACCTTTACGCAATTCTCGAGAGGGAGGCGATTAAGATGGAGCGCGGACAGAAAGCCGAAATCCCCTTCTGGTTGTCACCTACCCAGATAAGAATGATTCCCATCTCGGAGGAGTTCAATAAAGATTGCGAAAACCTGGCCAATGAACTTATGGCAAGGGTTGATATCGACGATCGAGACGAAAAGGTAGGAAGAAAGATCAGGGACGCGGAAAAGGAATGGATAAACATGATCATCGTCTTTGGTGAAAAGGAGAAGACCAGTGGAAGATTACCTGTGAGGTTGAGGAGCGGGGAAATTTTGAATTTCTCACTTGATGAACTTAAATTGGAGGTTGAAAATAAACTTACAGGATATCCCTTCGAAGGGCTTACTCTACCCATACTTCTTTCCAAAAGACCAGTATTCAGAGGATAAAAGGATCTCCATTAAGATAAAATAAATAACTATTACTTCTTCTTGGTTTGCTTCTTGGTATCTGTTGTTATTTTGGACTTCACTTTTCCTGACTTTACCTTCTTTTCCTCTGATTTCTTCGGTTTTTTTGCTTGTGTCTCCTTTGGTTTTTCCACCGCTTTTTTCTTGGGTACTGCCTTCTTTGTCGTGGTACCCTTCACAACCTTTTCGAACTCCATTCTAAGTTTCTTGATTTCCTCTTCAAGGTCCTCTGCAGCCTTTTTAATCGCGGTTTCAGGACTGATTCGTTTCGTTTTCACTGTCAATTTCGGACGATCAAGCTGCGGATGCCCTGTTTTGTATGCAGCCAAAAGAACATCGCTATCGTCAAGAAGCTTATCAACCAGTGGATGTACTATGGTCTCCTTCACATCCGTGAACTCTATAACAACGATCTTCTTGTCCTTTGAAATAAGGTTCAATTCCAAGTTCTATGCCTCCTTTTTGGCAATTTGCATGGTTATAGCGCGGGTTGTTTTTATATTTTCCTATTCATTTCGAAGGTAATCCAATATTCTTTTTCATTCGGATAATAAATCCAGAACCATTTTCAGGGCCTCTTCTGAGGCTTTCCTTTTAATTTCGTACCTTTGGCCTTCAAACCTGAACTCTTTAACACTCGTGGGTTTGCTCGAGGCAAGACCGATGTACACCAATCCTACCGGTTTGGATGGTGAAGCTCCACTTGGGCCTGCAATGCCTGTGGATGCCAATCCCAAATCACATCTAGAAATTTTTCTTATCCCCTCTGCCATGGCCCGGGCGGTTTCCCTGCTTACTGCACCGAAACTCTCAATTATCAACTTTGGCACCTCTAACAATTCAATTTTTGATGTATTGCTGTAAACAATTACGCCCCTGTCAAAGTAATCCGAACTACCGGGGATGTTGGTGATAAGGTGTGAAATCAGACCCCCGGTACATGATTCAGCAACAGATATCTTCAACTTTCTCTCTCTCAAGATGTTGCCTAGACGTCCCTCCAAATTCTCAAGATCGTCATCCACAATTATGCCTCCGTTTTAACGGAAAGTTCTTTTATCCTATTAACACCATCGATCTCTTCAATGGTCCGGGCGACCTCAGGAGGCACGAGATCCCTCCACGGCTCATCTGCAATTATTCTTCTTCGAATCTTTGTTCCCGAGTATTTTTCAGGTTCGTGAAGTTCCAATTCCTCCACGTTGAAACCGGCTTCTCTGAATAGGCGCACACTAAGAGGATCGTGGGCATAGACAACATCAAATTTCGGTGTCTGTGAAACCACGTGGGATACCCATGCAGCATATCTGTGTAAATCCTCGATTACCACGATGTGATAATTTTCAATATTTTGGGCTTTCAAGGTCCGGGATATCATTGTGTATCTTTCACCTGCAGTGAAGGGATTTTCTTGCGAATGGCTGTATTGAGCACTCCCCACTGCTATGACCAGGTATTCTGCTTCCCTTGCGATACCCGAAATCACCATCAAATGACCCTTATGAAAGGGTTGAAACCTTCCCAGAAACAAGGCTCTCATTGTAATCACTCAAAATCACTCATAATCATCAAGGTCCAATTCATCCATAAAGTCCTGCAGATGCTCACAAGATAACGTGAGATATTTTCTGCAGTGCTCACAACAATCATCATCAAACTGAATCTTTAATTTTTCATTGAATTGATAGCATTCTCTCCCGCAGAACTCGTTTTCCTCGCCCATCCATTCGTATCCCTTGTTCCATTCTTCCATTATTGGCCACCTTGGATAAAACCTGCACAACTTACGAGCAAAAAAAGTTTTCGACCCGATTTCTCTTTACTGTGGAGCCGGCCTGTCACCAGTTCTATGAACATCGGGTTTGGATTTTGACACAAGGCTACTCAGTTTATCGAGCAGCCCGTCCTTCCTCTCCGTTCCCACCAGGGCATGTGATAGAACGTCCTTGAGGGTTTCCACTGCGATCACTTCTATCTTATCAATGTACTTTTCTTCTATAAGAACATCACGCATATTGGCCTTTGGTATCAGAACCTTCGTAATTCCTGCTTTTGCAGCGGCTTCGATTTTAGCGGTTACACCACCAACCGGTAATACCTTTCCTCTCACGCTCAAGGAGCCTGTCATGCCAACGCTCTGGTCCACCTCCACCTCCTCCAAAGCCGATATTACTGCTGTAGCAACGGAAATGGAGGCCGAATCCCCTTCCACACCTTCATGGGTTCCTATGAACTGGATATGAACATCGTATTTGCTTATATCTTCCCCAGTGTATTTCTTGACAAGAGCGGAGACATTCTGAACCGCTTCCTTTGCGATATCACCGAGCTTTCCCGTGGCGATGATAGATCCTCCTGATCTGGAATGTGCAGGGGTTACCTCTGCCACTATCGGAAGGACGATACCCGAGTATTCTGAAATGCCGGCCTCTCCACCCCCCATTACCGCCAGACCGTTAACAACTCCCACCTCGGATCCCTCAACCACAAATGACCTGTAATCCTGCCTTCCTTCAATATACCTATCAGCCACCTGCTGCTCCAGGGTTCTGGCTATCTGTTTTGCCTTGAGAACATGCTTTTGGGTAACAATTTCAGCATGCTCCTCGTGGGCGATATCACCTGCAACCCGAATCAAACCTCCCAATTCCCGAAGTCGCAGGGAAAGCTGACCTCTTCTTCCTGCCCTTCTCTGGGCCTCATGAATGATCTCGGCCACTGCAACTATATTAAAATGCGGAATTTTTTTGTCCTTTGACACTTCCTGGGCAATGAACCGAACAAGTTTTTGCCTGTTCTCCACAGTGTCATCCATTGTGTTTTTCATAAATATCTCGTATCCATATCCCCTGATGCGTGATCTCAAAGCCGGATGCATTCCCTGAACCGCATCCAGGTTACCTGCAGCTACGAGAATGAAATCACAAGGTACAGGTTGACTTTTTACCATTGCACCGCTCGAGCGCTCGCTCTGGCCAATAATTGGGAATTCCCTTTCCTGGAGTGCGGTCAAGAGGCTCTGCTGCGATTCCAGGCGGAGAATATTGATCTCATCGATGAAAAGGACGCCTTTGTTGGCCTTGTGTATGGCACCGATCTCCACTCTTTCGTGGGCAGGTGTTTCCAGACCCCCGCTTTGAAAAGGATCGTGTTTCACATCACCCAAAAGTGCACCGGCATGTGCACCTGTGGCATCGATAAATGGTGCGTCATCATCCCTTGTATGGGACATAAGGAGTTTTGGTACCAATAATGTGTCCCTTCTTCTCCCTGGATAATTGAGTACCATGAACAGAAGAACTGCGGCAAATATTCCCACAATAAGAACCATGGGTTCTATGGTAATGCCACCTGTTTCCTCATCACGCCGAATTGCAAGAAGCAATGCAATTCCTACTATCATGAAAGCCAAGAACATGGTCATTGAGGCCTTCTGTTCTTTTCTTCGCATGGCTTCAGCCTTCTGGGCTCCCACTATCTCTTTGCCTTTTCCTGAAGGGACAACCCTGATCTTGGGTTCATTTGGATCCTCGGAATTGTGGTACGCGATAACATCCTGTAATTCGTCTTTGGGTAAAAATTCTGTCATGGACTTTGCAAGCATGGACTTTCCGGTGCCAGGGTCTCCTATCAGCATCACATGTCTTCTCTGCTCCGCAGCTTTCTTTATTACGACAACTGCATCGTCCTGGCCTATTACCTGATCCACCAATTTTTCGGGAATTTTGATTTCCTTGGTGGTTTTGACCTGGTGTGTTTTAATCCATTCGTTAACGCTCGGGAGTTCATCATATAGTGAGAAATCGTTAGCACTCTTGTTATAAATGGTTTTATTTCCCATTTTGTGTCACCAGATTTGGATACTTATTATATTGGAGGCGAAATACATAAACTTTTTCATATTTAAGTTTATGTGACTTGAACTAATAAATAAATAATATATTTCGAGGATAATTTTAAAAAAGGATAATGCATAACTTGATTGGTGTTCCAATGGAGAACGATTTACCTTCAGTTGCCGAATGGTTTCACGGACATTATCAACCGTACATAGCCCTAGGCATCAGAATGGGCGAAATGGCCATGAACCTGCTTGCAGCAAAGAGACATGAACTTTCTATTATATCAGAAACCGGATTTAAGCCCACATATTCATGCATGACCGACGGGCTGCAACTTGCCACAGGTTCAACCATAGGCAATGGTAGATTGAAGGTCACCGAGGAAGCAAAATTGGCGGCAACATTCTCAAAAGACGAAAAGATGCTGAGAATCGAAAGCGCAGATTTCAGGTTCGATTTGAATTTTATCGAAAAAGCCGAGCCTGAAGAACTCTTTTTATGGGAATGGAAGTAAAAAGGGCACCTCATATAATTTGATTTGAGACACCATTACTTTTTAATTGTTCTTAGCCAATCCTTTTCTACAAAGCCCGGAATACCGCCGAACATCGGCCGGGTTATGAGCCTGCACCTATCCAAATTTTTCATGATCATTGGTTGAAAAACACTTCTAAATGGGACTCTATTGTATATCTTCTTCATAAGACGGGAGGTCTTGACTCTTTTTGTAAAATTTTTAAAATCAATTTCTGCTTTGTTCCTGTCACCCAATGCCAAAGCCGCAATTTTCCCGGAGATTATCGAACCTACAATACCGAACTGGAGGAAAGGATCTATCATACCGGTCAGACTACCACTCAATATGAATCCCTCTCGGAAAAGTTGGAGGGTATTTGGTGAACAACCCGTACTGTATACCCAGTTCTCAAAGACAATATCCTGGGTTTTTTCAAGCTCTTTTTTAAACCGCTCCAGATGTTCTTGTGTTGGCGTTCTACCCCTATCGAAAAAAAGGCAAAATATGAGGTTGTTTTTCGCGGAAAGATAACAATAATCTGTTGTGTAATGATTAAAATATATCAACAATTCGTCTTCTCTGTCAGTTTCAGAATGAGCCCTCCACCCTCGGATAAGATAGTGGGATAGGTTCAGATTCTCGTACATCTCCTGGTAAAGCCCCGAGGCAATTATTATTTTTCCTTGAACACTACCAAGCTCGGTGGATTTTAAATTCTTCGAGAATCTGAAGTTCACACCCTCCTTTAAGGCCATTTTGTAGAGGTAGCTATCTATTGAGGTGTCCCTACCGCTCCTCTCCACAAGATACAGGCCTTTGGAATCCAGTGTGAATTTTTTACCGTATGAATATACTATGCCTGACTTGACAGGTGTGAAGCAGTCGGATAGGTCTATACCAATGTAATCCCACATCTTCCTTGGCTCCATTGGTGTCATGTGTACGGAGGGGTGCCATTGGTCCAGGCCGCCGATTGCAGGTTCTCTCTCAAAAACTGTTGTTTGGTAACCTTCCCTAGCTAAATTTATCGAGGCCACCAATCCTGCAATACCTGCCCCTACGATCGTAACATTCTCATCTTCAGGCCCTGACATGATCTTCCCCCAGGATTACCTCCGCTTGAGCACGTCATAAAGAAAAAAATCCCGGGCTATCCGAAATAAAATCTTCCACTTATCCTCGGAAGCCCTGCATTCACCGGTAAATAGCCCTACACCTTTTTCTTTTAGAATTTCATCCCTGCTCGTATACCTTATTATCCGGTCAGTTCTTGTCAATAGCTTATCGGAAAAATAACACAATGCCTCCAGCTCCTTTCCCCATTCCTTGTACCATTTCTGCTGGTATTTACTTAGGATGTCTTCTCCATACTTGTCTTGCTTGACAGCATATTCCACAACATCAGCTGCAACTTCGCCAGAGCGCATACCAAAATAGATTCCATCACCACCGATGGGGGAAACAAAACCTGCGGCATCCCCGAGGAGCAGCATTCCATGGGAGTAGGATTTCTTTATTGCACCTCTCAAGGGTATTAAAGCCCCCTTTTGATTATTGGGTTTGAGATTCTCCGGAACCAGCTTCTCTTTTTTAAGAAATGAAAAATAATCTGAGAAATGTTCCTTGATATCCACTTTTTTCATCTCATCCCAGAATGCACCGTACCCGATATTAAGAGCGTTATTTTTGGCAAACGTCCAG
Organism: uncultured Thermoplasmata archaeon; assembly: GCA_965372465.1. Classification (GTDB taxonomy): domain Archaea; phylum Thermoplasmatota; class Thermoplasmata. Next base: position 23,606 of record CBDVCK010000014.1, read on the forward strand.
GCATATCCCCTCAGGTTTGCAAAATTGATATGAAAATAGGATGTGTACTCCTTCCCATATTTATCCAGGATGAAATCACCGGGGACCTCGTATTCCTTGACCAAAACCAACCCGATATCGGATTTGGGCCAATTCTCGGGCATACCCTCCTTTTTTCTCAAATATCTGGCCACGGGATCGTGCATTCCACCTGCCCCGATTATAACCTTTCCCGAAACTTCCTTACCATCCTTCAATTGAAGGGCATACCCTCCGCTCTTTGCAATGACCTTCACAACCTCGGAACTTTCCCACAATTCCGCACCGGCATCACTTGCGAAATCCGCAAGCATTGCATCAAAATGTATCCGCTGAACATTGTATAGAACTGCCTTATCCGTTCTGTAATCGACAAAATTTTTTAGGTTGGGTGAGAACATCTTTGCCCTTTTGGATATGTTGTGCGGGATACTTTGAATCCCACGTTTCACATAATCGAAATCCTCGATGACGCTGGGCCTAAGAGCCCCTCCACATGGTTTGTCCCTGGGAAATGAACCCTTTTCCAGAAGCACAACCTTCAATCCCTTCTCTGCCATATATTTTGCACAAGTTGAACCTGAAGGACCTGCTCCGCAGATTACTGCATCATACCCGACCATCCTATCAATTCCATGATAATGTGGTTGCCATATTTATCGATTTTGTAAAATACAGACCCATACAATTATTCTCCAGGATCGAAAGAATGAACAACCCACATTTGAAAAATGTGGGTATCATCACTCGAAAACCGCA
>CBDVCK010000015.1:0-24035 GCA_965372465.1 uncultured Thermoplasmata archaeon
GCACCTTTTATCGCAGCGATATTCTCCTTTACGGTCCCTTCTCCTTTGAATACTGCGGAACCTGCAACAAGAATATCTGCACCTGCGTCCACTGCAATCTTTGTATTCTTGGATGTGATTCCCCCGTCCACCTCCAAATCGATCTTAAAGCCACTCTTCTCGATCAAATCACGTGTGTTCTTGATTTTAGGTACCATGGATTTTATGAACTTCTGCCCGCCAAAACCCGGGTTCACGGTCATTACAACAATCATGTCGATATCACCCATGACGTTTATAATGCCACAGGGAGGTGTTGATGGGTTAAGGGCAACACCTGCTTTAACATCATGTTTTTTTATGGTCTGAAGCACGCCATGCAGATGATGTGTGGCTTCGGCATGAACAGTAATAATATCACTTCCGGCCTCTACGAAGTCCTGAATGTACTTTTCAGGATTGTCAATCATTAGATGCACATCAAAGGGTAATTTGGTTATCTTCCGAATACCTGCGATTACAACGGGGCCGATAGTGATATTCGAAACAAAATTGCCGTCCATGACATCGATATGGATGAGATCCGCACCTCCTTTCTCTGCCTCTGTTAAGGCATTTGCCAGGTTTCCGAAATCTGCAGAAAGGATTGATGGCGCTATTTTTACCATGATTCACCCAGAGCTCCAAAAGGAAATGACGTCATATTAAACTTTTGCAGTAAGTTTTTCCCAGATCAAGTATAACAGCGTGGCTACGCCTATCTTCAATCCTACACGTCAATTGTTGATCATTTATGTTAAACCACGTTCAGCACATTATAGGCTTCGTTATTGGTCTCGTCGTACTCTGAAATATCATCGTCGGGGTCGATTACAACCCAAATATCGTGATAGCCCGCTTCTCCAGTCGTATCAAATGTGATGGTCACAGTCTGTGTTCCACCCGCAGCTATAGAGGATATGGTGACGCTATCTATCAAAGCCCTGTTCTTGATCTCGTTGTCATAGAAATTAACCACCACGTTGCTGGCATCTTGACCGCCGTTGTTATGCACAACCACGGTTATCGTAACGATTGTCCCCTCTGAAGCTGGGTTCTCTGAGAACGAAATATCCGTGAAATCAATTGCAAGGTCAGGTCCAACGTTCATAACTTCTGTTGCGATGTTGTTTGTTTCTATGGCCTCCCATATCGCTCCCATTCCTCCACCTGGAGGAACCGCCGGATCGATCCACACTGAGATATCATACTTATCCACACTCGATGGCGACCATGTCATTGAGACTGTGACCGTTACTCCTGGACCAAGACTTGGTATGGTTATATCACCAATCTGATTGGCACTTGGGTCCTCGGCGCCATCTCCATTTGCATCCGGATATTCCTCATAGAACCGAACGAGAACATCGGTAACTGCGGTGCCTCCTTCATTCGTAACATCCACAGAAATCGTGACTGTGTCTCCCACACCCACAGGGCTTGCAGGTGAAAATGCCAGGTTGCTGGGAACAAGGTCCGGCCCTGCGATTATCATTCCATATGCCTGGTTGTTGGTTTCATCGTACTCCGGAACGGAATCATCAGGATCTGCCCAGACATAGATGTCACGGTATCCGAGTATCGAGGTCCAAGTCTCGGAAGCAATAACTGTCTGTTGCGATGCGATGCTCGAAAATACGACATCACTACCAATCTGAACCGCTCCTGTATCAGGGCTGCCGTCACCATTCTCATCGGGATTGCCATCGTAGAACCTTACGATTACAGTGGCAGCGTCAGTGGTTCCGAAGTTTGTGATTTCGGCGGAAATTGTTACTGTAACACCAATATCTACCGGGCTTTCAGGTGAAAACGTTACCCCGCTTGGCATCAGATCGACGCCGGGGGCAAGCACTGTGATTATAGCAGTATCAGTATCCGTGCTTCCATCATCATCGGTCACCGTTAAGGTCACCGTGTATGTGCCGACAGTACCAAAAGTATGGGTAACCACTACACCGCTTGCTGTATCGCCATCCCCGAAGTCCCAGTCATATGTTGCCATGGAATCAGGATAGGTTGAAGACTGTGAACCGTCAAAGGTCACGACATCTATAATTGTTACCGTTCTATCGGGACCTGCATCAGCTACTGGTGGCATGTCAAGGACGTACATTGTTATTGTCGTGGTATCTGAATCACCGTCATCGTCTGTGACAGTGAGATTGGCTTCGTACACTCCCTGATCCAAATAGGTATGGGTTGGATTTTGCTGGGTGCTTGTGTCACCATCGCCAAATTCCCAATAATATGTGAAGGTATCTGCACCAGGGTCTGTCTGGTCTCCTGTGAAGGAAACCATAACGCCTTCGTCAACCGGGTTCTGATCTACTGAGGCAAAAGCTTGTGGAGCTACGTTGCTCACGGTGACGAGGAGGGTATCCAATCCTACTCCGCTATCATCATCTGTTACCCTCAAAGCTACTGTAAAGACACCGTTATCTGTAAATGCATTGCTTGTTGTTAACGAACCGGAATCATCAACTGTGAATGTTATTCCATCATAGTCGAAATCCCATTCTATAGTATGTGTATCTCCTGAACCGGGATCTGTGAAAGAGCCAGAGAATGACAAGGTGTCCCCTTCGTCTGCTGTTTGATCGGGGCCTGCATCCACAAGCGGTGCGACATTGTTCATCGTAACATCAGTCGTGTATTCGGTGTATCCGTCGTCCTTGTCCTTGATTTTGCCCTTCACAGTGAAAATTCCGTTATCATACCAGGTATGCGTGGCTGACGCACTGGCCTGATCCACAATTTCGTATGTACCATCATTGTCCCAGTCGAACGAGTATGTGAAGATAGTGTCAAAGGTACCGGGATCATACTGGTTAGTAAACGAAACGGTAACTGCACTGCCTTCGTCCTTTGGCCCGTCATTGCCAAGATCCGCCGTGGGGGCGATGTTGTTCACTGTGACATTGGTCCAGTGAGTATCTGTATATGTTCCATCAGTAACTTCAACTATTGCAATCCCGGAATAATCGTCGTACCAGGTATATATCGCGTAGGGACTGGAACTCCATGGGGTATCCCATATGCCGTTACCATCGAGGTCCCATCTGTACTGTAATGGATCGCCGTCGAGGTCGTAAGAACCCGAAGCGTCGAAATTAACAGGCGAACCTTCGCCCACGAAATATGGACCGTTGGCACTGGCGAAGGGTGCATGGGCTATCCCAGCTACCCAGGCATTTTCCACCACATACGGGTAGTCATCGAAATTCGGTCCCGGATAAGGAAGCTGGGTATCACCTATCCCATCGCCTGCAATTGCGTGTTTACCAGTCCCGCTTCCGTCGTCGAGACCGTTATAGTCGGACCAGTAATTTCCCTCCTCGGAATCGGTATTGTACCAATAGTTTTTATCGGGTTGGTCATCTTGCGCCTCATTGGTATTCCCAACAAAATTGTTGTGATAGAACACATTCCCCTCCGATTCTTCCACTTTTACGCCCAATTGATTGTTCGCGATCATATTATCATGGGCTGTATTGTAATTTGACGGGTCGAGATAGATAGCTATGTTGTTCCCCACAAACAAATTGAAACCGATGATGTTGTTATGGCCAGAGGTCAATTTCAACCCGATATCATTATTCATGATCGTATTGTTGTCCACAATGTTCCATTCGGACTTCTCCAGCGTGATACCATTTTGGATGTTCTCACTGGCATTGTTGTATGATACCATATTATTATCACAGTACCAGTCGAGATAGATACCAAATTCACTATAACATGCGATATTGTCGGAAACGGTATTGTTGTCACTGTACCATTCCATCATGATACTCACATTGTTGTTGCTTGCGTCATTGCCAATAACATCATTTAATGATGACCATTCCAGAGAGATTCCGATAACACCGCCAGTGACCGAATTGTCCTCTATCAGGTTATTGTCGCTGAACCATTCGATACAGATGCCAACTATATTATTATCGGCGGTATTGTCCCTGATTATATTGTTATTGTCCGACCAGTCCAGATGAATCCCTATTATGCTTCCGGATGCCTGGTTGTTCTCCACAAGATTGTTCTCTGAATACGAAATACGGATGCTTTCGTTCACGTTAAGGTTCGCGTTGTTGTCGATGATGGTATTACCGTTACTGTACCAGAACACTGCAATACCTATCAGGTTATTCAAGGTGGCGGTGTTTGAATCTATAACATTGTTCTCCGACCAATCCAGATAAATACCGATTCCGTTAGAATTGGCATCGTTATCGATAATGTCGTTATGGTTTGAAGAGTAGAGATGGATACCGTAGTTGGGATTATTGTCAACTGAGTTGTCGATTATCGTGTTGTTGTCGGATAGCCATATATCGATTCCTATGTTGTTGTTATTGTTCACCCCATTATCAATTATTTCATTATAATGTGACCATCTTAGGGAGATACCGATATCACAATTTTCTGCGGAATTTTTATACATCGTGTTCAAATCGGATTCAAAGAGGCTGATGCCATAATTTGAGGCAAGTATCACATTATTGTTGGTTATATCGTTATCGTTGGACCGCTCCAGATAGACACCAATACCGGTGGAACTTTCGAAATCATTTTGATCTACTGTATTGTCATTGGCTCTATACAAATATGCACCGTAATCTATGCAATATCTCACATCATTATGATATACCATGTTATGATTGCTCGACCATACAAGTGAGATGCCAAAGTAGTTGTATTTCGCATAATTATGGGATATGTTGTTATTGCTTGAAGAGCTCAGATAAATACCGTACGTACCTGCTCCACCCACCCTTTCAGCATAGTTATAGTATATCTCGTTATGGTTTGATCCACCCAAATAGATACCGTATCCGTTGCTGTTTGCGATATTGTCGGTTATGACAACATAATGGGATGAATGAAGTGAAATGCCACGGGAGTTGAAGGTTGCGGTGTTGATATCTATATCTACATCGCTCGAATGTGTTAGAGAAATGCCGCTTCCGCCGTTTGAATTCGCGGTATTGTCATAAATAAGTGGGTTGGTGCTGATTTTACCGCTGTACTCCAAGGAGATGCCTGTTCTCGCGTTATAATTTACATCGTTATGTGTGATCGTACTATCATGGGAGTGCCACAGTTTTAAACCATGCCAATTTGAAAAGATGAAGTTGGATGTGATTTGAGGGTTATCCGAAAACGAAAGATAGACTCCCACTGAATCCCATTCGCCTGAATTGAAGCTCACATTGTTACCGGTTATAGTGTTGTCATTGGAATGAAAGAGATGGACGCCGTACCAAGTGTTCTCAAAGGCCTCATTATCGAATATGTCACAACTATCAGAGTTTTGGACGTACATCCCCCGATAATTGAGATTCACTTCATTATATTTTATTTCTGTTTCGGCTGAAGATAGAACCACGATACCGGTGCCGATATCCACTGCGACATCGTTTTGGCATGCGGTGTTGTTGCTTATTACACACTTCGGAGAACCGCTTACTATAATTCCATCATCTCCGCAGAAATTTGCATAGTTGTTGTCTATCAAGCAGCCGGATGATGAACCCACGTAAATGCCATGACCACTAAAGCTTGCCGTATTATCTGTAATTGTACTGTCTTTGGAATGAGTTAATCTAATTCCCACATGACCGCTGCCAGTCGCTATTATATTATATATGTCAGTTCTTTGCGATGAGGATACCGCCACACCATCGCCATTATTATCACAAGCCATGTTGTCCTTGATCATTGTATCCGGTGAAGATGATACAACGATCCCGTCGTCTCCGTTGTCATATGCTGAGTTGTTGTGTATCGTTATATTATGCGAAGATGATACAGCGATCCCGTCGTCACCGTTATTAATTACCGTATTGTGATGTAGTATGATATAGGGGGATGATGTAATAGATATCCCGTCATGACCGTTATCATTTGCAGTGTTGTTATATATGATATCGACAGTTGGTGCAGTAATTCCTGTGTAACCGTTGTTATTTGCGGTATTATTTGTTATGATACTGTGGTAGGCTTGGTACAGTTCGATCCCATGGTCCCCGGAATTATCATTTACAGCATTGTTGCTTATTATGCAGTAGTCCGAGTCCTGGAGGTATATTCCACGCCAATTTTCTTCTAGAATATTGTATTTTATTTGACAACCATCCGAGTTCAACACAACAAGGCCCGTGCCATCATCCACTGGGACATCGTTGTACTTAGCCACGTTTTCGAATATTTTACTATTCGGTGAATTCTGTATGTAAATACCGTCATCCCCGCTATTTTCCACGATGTTGGCAATGACAAGGGCATTTGGTGAATTGCTTACTACAATTCCATCATTACCATTATTGGTAACCACATTGCCTATTATCTGGGTGCCAGATGATACACTGATACCATTGTAATTGTTTGAATGAACGTTGTTGTTATTAATGATTGTATTCGCGGCGTTCGAAAGGGATATTCCGCTCCAACCGTTATCATGTATCTCGTTATCATCAATAAAATTATTCTGTGAATTCTTTCCCCAGATACCGCTCCAAGAGTTGTGGTGGATAGTGCAATTGATTATATGGTGACCGCTGGAGTTGTAGAGTATGAGCCCATGGAAATTGTTGTGGTGTATCTCGCTATTATGGATAATTACATTGTCCGTGTTGATCCAGAGCCCTGCCTGGGTGTAATCGGGAAGGTTCCAGGCATGACCTGCATTCTCCACCTCGCTGTCGAACATTTCGAACCTCGAACCGGCTCTTACCTGGAATTCATAATATGCGGATGCATTACCCCCGGGTGCGTCCCCGCCATTGGTGATAACGGAAGGCGTGCCTCTTAGGCCCATGACAAATAACCCGCCGCCGTTATTCACGAATATCCCGAACTCACCCATCACTGTGGAGTTCACCATTAATTTAAATCCCTTTAATGTTAGATTTCCACCACTTACTATGGTTAGATCACCGCCCAAACTGGTACCCTGGGAATCGCCGTAAAATGACAGGCTTTTACCCACCACGACATTCTCGTTGTATGTGCCGTTGAAAATATAGATATTATATCCTGAGATCGCATTATCCACCCCCTCTTGAATCGTGTTGTACGGATGAGCAAGTGATCCATCCTCAAAGCCGGTATTGTCATCGTCAACATAGATAACAGGAGGAGGTGCGTACAACCACGGTTCGTATTCAACATAATCTGTGACATTGTCACCCAGGCCCAAGGGATTGTACCAGCCGCCCGTTGCAATGTCATTTGACGGGTCGTATGGACCACTGGGATGTCCCCACCAGTTATGGGTGGCATCTACCGGCGAATCTTCATTTGCATAAATTCCGTAATACTTGTTATCATCACCGTTGATATTGTTGTAATGAACTTCATTATTTATGCTTGAAGAATATCCTTCAGCAATGCCTCTTAGATAGATGCCGTAGTCGTTATTCGTTATGGTATTATAGGTTATCGTGTTGTTCTCACTTGATTGTTGAAAATCTATACCTTTTGAGTTTTTTATTATTTGATTGTTAGTAATCAAGTTCCAATCACTGTATCCCAAAGTGATGCCATTTTTGTTATTAAAAAAATTGTTATATCTTACGAGATTATAATCTGATCCGAACCATAAGACTATTCCATCATATGTGTTAGCACTTGCATCATTGAATTCTATGAGATTATAATCACTAAACCATAAAACAATTCCCATATGATTGGTAGTTATCATATTGCTGGCTATTCTGGATTGGTCTGAATACTCCATATGAATACCATGTATATTTTCCGTAATATTATTATATGTACATTCAAAATGATCGGCATTGTCCACATGTATACCCGCATATACAGGGAACCAGTTGGTGGCTCCGGTTATTCTGAACCCGCTGATAGTCACATAATCTGCGGTGATATCGAAGACATGGTCATTTGGGTTGGAGGCATTAACCGTGGTCACATCGGCTCCTGCTCCGAATATGTCCAACTCTTTATACACATCCACGTTTTCGTAATAAATTCCTTCTAAAGCGACCAGGGTATGCCCATCCAGTGTATCTGAGTCGTCGATTGCGGATTGAATGGTTAAGAATTTTTCGCCTGTGTTTAAATTCAGAACCCGATCCCAGACACCAGCCAGCATGATGGGATAGTTGTCAAAGTTCGCAGCAGGATGTGGAATCAGTGTATCCCCTATGAGATCCCCTGCGATGGCATGCTTTCCAGATCCCGAGCCATCGTCTGCTCCTGTATAGTCGGACCAAAAGTTACCTTCGAGTAGGCCTGGATGATGCCAATCGTTATTTGCTGGTGCGTCATCCTCGGCTTGGACAGAGTTTTCGATGATATTGTTATGATAGATAAGACAATCATCACTGAGCTGCAATTTGACACCCACATCATTATTATAGATATCGCAGTCTCTTAGCATCACAGTTTCACTGTCGTAGACATTGATACCTGGATCGTTGGAAGTATCACTCACATTACAATTGAGAAATGTCAGGTTGTCGGAGTAACCGATATTGACGCCGAAATAATTGGTGTGATTGTACACCCTGAAACCATTGATATCGCAAAAACTGGCATCATAGAAATGGATTCCGAACATCCCGTTATCATGACTTGTTGAATCTATGAGCTGGACTCCAGAAAGATGATAGACATATAGACCTGATCTGATATTGTCGAAGAAATGCGAGTTTATAACCGTACTATTATCTGCATGTCTGAGATTGAGGCCAACAAAATTATTTGTGAAGGTCGAATCCTCAATATATACACCCATCGTATAGATACATAAACCTATTGAAGAATATGAACCAGTATAATATCCGCATTCCTCAACTGACGATTCGCTCATATAGAATATGGAGCCGCTAAAAACCTCGAAAGTGTAATGATACATTGGGTCCACAGCCGTTACCTTGCTCCCATTTATTATTATCATGGTGCCTGTGCTGTTTACCTGGATACCGTACTCACCATCATATGTGCAGTTCATCATCCACGTGGTGGCATCTAAAATCGTTAACCCATCCACATAGACATCCTTACTCCACACCACACTCGGGTCTATATCGAACCTTCCCCCTTCTTCTACATGAACATCATTGCACAGAAGCTCCACGTTCTTCAGAATCAGAGAGCCTGTGGAAGTTACCACGAGATCGCCTTTTACCGTTATCCGTCTGTTCTCTATGAGTATTTCCTCCGAGACAATCCAATCGTCGAAATACATGTCCCTTTCAAACTCTTTGGCAGGTGGCTCCTCAGGATTTATCGGGTCATATGATTCCGCTTCATCGGTTGGATCGGTTGAGGATCCATCTTCGGGCGCGATCTCAGGCGCTGGCAGCAAGTTTGTCTCCATACCTCCGTCATCTATGTCATTCGGCTGTGTGTCCTCCATCTGCACCCCAACATTCACCGCTACCGCAAAGACAGCAGCCATCATCACTACACACAAAAACGCAAGTAATATCTTCGGTTTCATATTTATCTTCCTCCTATCTATTTTTCATGGGATTTGGCCAAAAGGAAGCTGTTTAAAAAGAAGTGGATAAAGTTTTCGAAATCAGTCCATTATTTTAGTACAATTGCTAACCTCGTCCCTCTTTTTTACGCATTGCCTTAGACTCCTCCCAACGTGACCTTGATTACATTATCCGTATAAAAATATTACTATTTACCAAAAAAAATCTTTTGAAACTAACAAAATCATCTGGATACAGTTTGAAATATCTACTGGTCCCACGAAAATAAAATTCTTAATTTCACACGGTCTTACAGTATTGCATGCAATCAAAACACCTTGAACCCGTGCTTCCCTCTCAGGGGCACGAAAACGCATCCGCCATAATCCTTTCTTGTGATCTTCTTCCCCTTCTTTTCACAATAAATCAGGGTTTGATAGTATTTGCTTCCCGCGGGAATCAAAAGCTTGCCCTTGTCCTTAAGCTGCTCTAATAGAGGTTCAGGAACCTCAGGAGATGCGCATGTGACAAAGATTCTATCATACGGAGCATGCTCCGGAAGGCCCAGGGAGCCGTCCCCGTGAAAAATGTTGACAATATCTTCCAAACCGCACTTTTTAATGTTCTCCCTTCCTATTTCAACCAATTCTTTCACATATTCAATAGAATAAATATGGCCCTTGCCTCCTAGAATCTGTGCTGCCACACAAGCGTGGTATCCACTTCCGCCACCTACCTCAAGTACCTTTTGTCCAGGGGCAAGATCCAGCTTTTCCACCATGATACCTACCATATGTGGTGCCGAGATTGTTTGATTGAAACCGATTTTCTGGGGGCAGTCGTTATATGCATAAGATTCGATTTCTTTGGGCAAAAAAAAGTGCCTGGGCACTCTCAACATTGCGGAAATGACCTCGGGCTTTGAGATGTAGCCTCTCCGAACCAGGCTATCAACGAGTTTTTTTCTTTCAAATTCGTAATCCAATAAATCACCCTATCTTACAACCTTACCGTAGAGTCTCACGATATCCCTTGCCTCAACACTACCTCTTTTTATTCGCCTGTCCTTGGTCTTTATACTGTGAATTGTAAAGGAAAGACCTTTTATTGTCATTACATCACCTATAAAGAATTCTTCATCGGGTACAGCCCAAACCGTTCTTGTAAAGGTTTTTGCAACTTTGTTTATGGAAATCTTCAATTTTATCTTATCGAATTTTTTGGCCCAGAGGGTTTTGATATCTTTTGCAGTTGCGGAATTTACCCTACTGGATTCGGTTTCGATGGCTGTGATTTTTATTACTCCAGATTTCGTTTGATATTCATCATCCACTAATACTGTGTCAGTTGGTGAGATTTCTAGTTCGCTTTTTTGAGAAATGTCCTGCTCGCTAATGATAACAGGAATGACTTTCTGTTTTGCGGCTCTTATGATACAGGTATGCTTATGCCCGCATTTTTTACATTTTACAAGAGCATCTAAGACCAGTGATTTCTTTTCTCCCAAACTGCCCTTGATCACCCTGTGAAGAGTTTCTTCGCCGCACAGGGAGCATTCTGTATAAATGGCCTTGGGTACTTCCATGCAATCGAAGGATAATATACGATATTCCGCATTTAGTTTTCGATACAATTTATCTCAGTCAGGAAGAAAATTCATTTTTCTCTCTATTAAAATTCACACAAAAAAGTTTATAATCAATTACGCAATATAAGGGCTAAAAGGGGGAAAATCCAGCTCTAGGGGTTGAAATTAATGCTATCCATTAAACAAGAAATGAAGGCCATTATTGAAGAATTGAAAGCATCAAATGCCGTGGACGCCGCAGCAATCATAAGAAGAGATGGGATTCTTCTGGCCTCCAATTTTCCTCAACTTTCTTTGCCTAAAGAGATATTTGCCATGATGAGCGCCACAATACTAGGTGCTGCAAAAAATATCACACTAAAAAGTGCCATGGGCAAGCCCCTTAGGGTAGTAATTGAGACAAATGATGGCAATCTTATCATCGCAGGTGCCGGAACCAAAGCATTGCTGATATGTCTTGTCAAGGACAGCCTGGCAGTGCATGAATTACAGGAATCCATTGATAATGTTGTGATCAAGGTACAGGATCTCATGTAATTTTTTGATTTATATTTCTTCACCTCGAAAATTATTAGAATTGAAGTTGTAATAACCTACCTGCACTTATTTAAGGGATCGCAGCAGGGAATCTTGGACTCTTTGGCAAATTCTTTTGGTATTATTTCTTCACAATCATTACATATCCAGAAATTATTTTTGTGCTTTACAAGTTCTTGACTGCAGATAGGACATATGGCCATTAACAATAAATGAAATTTACCTCTATATTAAAGTTTGTTCTCCTGTAAAAATGAATTGATTACCAAAAAGAATGCCTGAAAACGGGTCCCTTCTTGAAAAAAGCAGCCAAAAACCGAAAATCGTATATGCTATCATGACAATGTGAATATACAACCAGGCTTATATTACATGAAAGAATATCTGAAGAAAAAACCTCTTATTGAAACTAAAAGTCTAAATACTATAAATAAGATACAGTTTATGTGCAGTAATATAATGAACATATGAAATGTCGATCGAATATCTGAAAAACAGTAAAAACAGGTCATTGATGGTCCCCGACCTGAGAGTTACTTTACTGATGTTTCAGGTATATACGGTATAATATTTAAGGAAGTTAAAGAATGTCCGGGAGAGAAGATGTATCTTGGAAAAGGAAACTTTTATCGTTAATCGCGACAACATTGCTTGTAATGGGCTCTTTATTGGTAGGTATAACCTTTCAGGTACCTGAGGCATCAGCTGGAAACGTGGACCACGATATAGGCAATTTGGATGTTAGAATGCTCTCTGATTTTGGGAGGATATATATACCAATAATCTGGGGTGGCTATCAGACTACCGTTGATCAAGGGTCAGGGCTCGGATTTATAGGCCTGGTTGTTGATCAGGATAACTACGATCATACAGACCCCATGGATATTGCCGATTCCTTTCTAACGGCGCCGTATTCCACTGCGGATGATTTTACGGTAACCACTGGTATCGATTTCGTCATCGAAAATAGTACAACACAAAAGAGCTTTGCTGCGTATCAAAATACGGAAGCCACAACTGGCGATCCCAATGACATCCTCATCAATCAAACTGCCTGGACGGTACTGAACAAGGACTGGGCCATACTTCAATGGAGCGTACTCAACTTAAAAGCGGTTCCCGTTACCAATTTTTGTCTGGCTCTGGAATTATCCCTCTCCCAGGAAGGAGCCGGAGGTGGAGTCGGTGGGGACAGCGGAGATGATGTGGATGGTTACGACGCTATAAACGATACCTACTGGGCTCAAGATAATGGCGTCGGGGCAGGGACCTGCATCGGATTCGGTTCAGCTATAGCAACAGATCCCATCACGCATTATTACTCTGAGGATTATCATCCAGCAACTTATAATGATTATAGAGTGTATTGGGAAGATGATACATGGTTGTATAATAGAATACACGCGGCAAGTGCTGCAGCTGGGCTGACACCAGGAAACCGCACATCCACAGTTGGATGGAACGGGGTCACGTTAGGGGTCGGTGAAGCCAGAACCTTCACAATGGTGATTGCGGTAAATAATACATTTGATGATATGAACACAGCGATTAAGGACGCCCAATACTATTATAATAATGTGGCTACTGGATTTCTTTTGACTGAGATAAAAGATTCAGGTTCAGGCTCAGCACAAATTGAGGTATACAATTTCGGACGTGAACCAACGGATCCATCAGCTGTTTTGTCTCTCAGTGCCAATAGTGGACCTTTGACTACTGGATCCTGGGTCCCAAATCCTGTTCCAACCTACGGCTACAGCGTTTTTACTGCCAATGAGGTTGTGGATTCAGAGGGCGACACCATCACTCTTTCCGAAGGTGGTTCCCCTATTGCTTCGGTTTCTTTCGGACAGGAGGGGATTGCTCCCGATCCATTGGATGCAGGTTCCGTGGCAAGGCGATGGGATTCAACAACTGCAAGCTACTCTGATGATTGGCTGGGCAGCACTTCTTCAGGTCCCACATGGGGTACCCAGAACGATGTTCCTTCGGTAAAATCAGTACCTCAGGTTGTAATAAACGAAGTGATTTTCAATCCGGGGATACCTGAACTGGCATTCGTAGAGCTTATGTTCCTTGGTGGAGGATCTGTTGATTTACTGGGATATAGGATTGTCTGCGATACAGAATATACGATTCCCATAAGCGTTTTGTTAGGACCCCAAAATCCGCATTATACAATTATTCAATCAAATGACACTAATCTCTTCAGTCAAATGGACTCCTCTGGTGACAATATATACCTCTACGATAATAATGGACAACTTCTTGATATGTTTGGCTGGAGTTCCCCACATCTTCAAGGAATGAGTGCAAGACGGATTCCTGATGGTGATGGAACATATCAGGGTTATAATGATGTAACATCAGCTGCAGCAGGATGGGTATTTAATCTCCCTTTAGAGACATATATAACCGAATTATCTGACAGCGCCTCAGCTGTTTCGCAAATCGAGGTTTATAATCCCAGGTACCAACTAATCGACTTCAGTTTGGATTTTTCCTTCACATCTTTATCGCAAGGAGCACTTACTGGAACCTGGTCCACTCCCCAGGCAAGCAGTAATGGTTATGCAGTGTTCGATGTATCCACACCCTCTGGTTTGCACCCAGAAGGAGACACGGTTTTCTTCTATCAAAACGGTGTTCTAATCGAGGAAATTTCCTACGGCCTTTTTGGGTTGGTACCAGACCCTCTTGCGGATGAAAGTGTACAAAGATATTGGGATGGAGTGGGATATACGGACATATGGGGGAGGAATTGGACTACAGGTCCCAATTTAGGTGCCCAAAACAATATTCCCGCCGCAAATTTTTCCTCATGGATATTACTTAATGAGGTGCTCTTCTTCCCTTCCATTGTAGACAATTATTTTGTTGAGGTTTACAATCGTATGGATTCGCCCGTCGATATCTCCGGTTATAAAATTGTGGGTGATACAGAATTCATAGTACCTGATGGAACCATTCTGAATACAAAACAACATTTCTTTTACCTGCTTTATGCAATGGATCCCAATTTCTTTGTTCCGAATATGGATTCCGGGGGGGACAATGTTTATCTCTATGATGCAGCAGGTTCTCTACTGGACATGGTAGGCTGGAGCTCCCAGCATACAATTGATTTTACAATTTGCAGGGTTCCGGATGGAAACGGAACAAGTGACGGATACGATAACGTTTCATCTGTTGCTGCCAGATGGCGTTTCGGCCAGGCTCCTTCAATTTCTATTATCCAAATAGGTCCCGATACTCAACAGTACAGCGGAAAAGGCGAGAATGTCAAGTATTATCTTGATATATATAACATGGACAAAAACAGAGATCATGTGATGGATATTAGCAATGTTACTGGACCTTGGGGATGGGAGGTTATTACTCAGAATGAAAGTGGTGATCCCCTTATTGATTCAAATAGCAATGGTATTCCTGATATCTTTGTCCCTGCAGGGGGGCGGGTATTCATAATCGTGGTTGTAAAGGTCCCGACAAGTGCCTCGCCTGGGGATAACGAGACCACGATAATTACAGCTAAGTCAGCATTCAATCCTTTTTTCATCGATAACGCAATCCTAGTAACAAGGGTAAAAACAATTCAAACAGTCACATTCCCTGGGAGCAGTTTTGTAATTCCAATGGATGACAAACAAAACGATGTCTTAAAAGCATTTGGATTCGTGCATGCTCTTCTAAGAAATGGTAGTTTGATATACAGAATTATCGAGCCACCAGATATTGTCATATCCACCATTTTGTATCCCCTTAAGGAGATTTTTGCAGGCGGACCCATATTGGTCATGCCTTCTGATGCTACTATAGTGAATGCAGTCCACTCTAAATTCCCTTCTGTTACTCTTGATACCACTATAAGTACCTTTATTTCTGACAAGGTAGATATAATTTATAAACCCACGAATATACTGGTAATTTATGGCATATATGGTCATACGCAGGATGTGCTAAACGATATGGAAATACCTTTTACGATGGTGTACACATCAGATGTGGAAAACGATCCAAATATGTTGTTCAAATACGATTTGATAGTTGATGACTGTCCTGGTTGGGGGGGAAGCGTACCATCTACTGTTTCTAACAATATGCAAATAATAGCTGAACAAGGGGGAGAAGTTATCTTTACTGATATTGCACTGCGAGATTTGGATGCAGTATTTCCTGGTCATATTCCTGTTACCCCTAATGTTGATGGGACATGGCCTTGCTCAGTGTATAGAATACCAGAGTTTCCAGGTCAGTATTACGGACCTTCAACATTGGATATTTATACCATGACTAGTGGTCAGATTATGATGGCCCCAACCGATCCGAATGTAAGAATTATGGTGGATAGCTACGATTATAACGGTGAGTACCGCGTTTTAGCAGCGTATTTCTATTATGGATCTGGGATTTATTCAGGGGGTGTCGTTGAGGGATTCGGATATCATCCTGGAGATCAACCTCCCGATGCACGTGTTTTAGCAAGCGTATTTTTTGGGAACAAGTTCGTTCATTTACCTCCAGCACCTGTAATTCCAGATATTATACCCCCAACTCTTTATATCAAAACGGTTGGGGATAACATTATCCTAAATTGGACTCAACCTACAACAGAAGGGCTATCGCACTATCTCATTTATCGTTCCACTTCACAGACTGGGTTCGATTTCTCAAATGTATGGGTTAACACTTCACTGCATAACGATAACGGTATCATACCTTTGAGAACCACTTGGAACGATACAGGAGTTGGATCTGGTAATGCACCTCAGGAGTACTATTACATCATAAGAACTGTCTTTAAATCTGGTGAGATCAGCTACACCTCAAGAACAGTTGGGAAATGGACAAAGACATTTTCCCAAGGAACATCCACTTTCTCGTTACCTCTGGAACCAATTGATTTTCTAGATACGGATAACCTGACTTCGGATATGAATGCCGATTATATTCAATACATGGACCCGATTGATAGGAACTGGCTAAGGCATAATATTGGTGATGGCCCAATAAACAACCCGCAAATGAAATTGGGCGAAGGCTACGAGGTGAGCTTTTCAAGCCAGAAAAACTACACGTTCACCGGTTTGCCAGGCTCGATGATTGTACATATCGAAAATCCACTTTTAGGATTTGATCCGCAAACCGAGGCTAGAAACCTCTCGTTGGCTGTGGAGCCAAATGGTGATGTTACCCTGAACTGGAAGGAACCGGTAAACATGGACACGGGAGATTGGTACGAGATATATTATTCAAATACCAGAAACGGATTTTTCGGAACCCTTAATGTGAATTATTTTGCAGCATGTCCCTCGGTCAATTATGGGATGAGCACGGCTACCCACCTTAATGCTCAAGCAAATTCCCCGGGAGCCAGGCTGTACTACATGGTTGTTCCCTACAATTCCAGTGGAATAAGAGGCTCAAGCACCTACAGCCTTGGAATCTGGACAGAAACGTTAAATTCTGAATATGACTCCTTTGGGATACCTCTAAAACCGAGTTTGCTTCAGACCGCAGACTGGTTCTGCGACAATATCCCTGACACACTGGGGATAAATTATTACAATACCGGTGAGCAGAGATGGTACTGGCACTCCATAAGAATGGGTCCAGGTGCATTTGATCCGCAGCTTTTAATGTCTGAAGGTTATCAGATA
The DNA here is from genome assembly GCA_965372465.1 of uncultured Thermoplasmata archaeon. Lineage (GTDB taxonomy): Archaea > Thermoplasmatota > Thermoplasmata. The sequence continues at coordinate 17,253 of CBDVCK010000015.1, forward strand.
TCCACCACAAACGCAACCAAGTACACATTTATCGGAGTTTAGAATTAACAATGAATTATTTTTCATGGCCAGTTATGTCGAAAAAAAATGACAGTAATCGCTTTTTACATATGGGAAACATTTAAAACTTAATGAACGATTGAGATGGATGATGTGCACATCAAACCTCGAAATCCCCAAGAAGTATATAAGTGAACAAGAAGACGGTATTATAATCCAAATCGAGGTTAAACCGAAATCCAAAACCCAGGGGATCGATGGATTAGATGAATGGAGGGGCAGTATAGGAATCAGGCTCAGGGCGAAGGCAGAAAAGGGAAAGGCGAACCGAGAATTGTTAAAATTACTTTCATCCTTACTGGATTTACCCACCAAAAATATCATGATTGTAAAAGGTGAAAAATCCCGGAAGAAAACCATCAGGATTTTTGGAATAAATGGCAAGGAATTCGTAAAGAGATTGAATAAAAACCTTTAAAACTGAAGAGGAAAACCCATGCAGGAAGAGGAAATTCTTGAAAAAATCGAAGAAGCTCTTAACGAATTGAAGGCACTAGGGCCAGATATACCAATAATCGTGGAAGGTGAATCTGATGTTACATCCTTGCGAGCGCTGGGAATTACAGGTATCATTCTCCCCATCAACCGCGGACAATCCTTATTCAATTTCTGCGAGGAAATTGCCCGAGAATACAAGGAAGTTGTGATACTCACTGACTGGGACCGAAAAGGAGGCCATCTTAGCAAAGTCCTTCAGGAGGATTTGAAAGCAAATTGTGTTAAATTCGACATAAAACTCAGGGCCAAATTAGCAAGTTATAGTAAAAAGGAAACAAAGGATGTAGAGGGTCTTTTGGGCTGCGTTAACAGGCTAAAAAGCCAGTTGAAAAAATGAGAATTCAGGCTGAAAACTATTTAAACTATAAAGGTTATGTTGCTTTAAAACCCTTTATCGAGGGTATTTGAAGAATGCTTTAATCTCCCCAAAAACCCAATTTGCGAGATTAGGGGGTGTAATATTGACCAATGGAAATGAAACACCTAAACAAACACAGGATCAGGATTCTGGAGTCTTGGAACACGAAGCCTCTATCTGGGAAGTTCTCAGAAAAAGCGAGGAGAAGATACGCATTGAAAGAAAACGATTAAATGAAGAGAAGGCCGAAGTTGATCGTGTAAGGGAGGAGCTGTTCAAAAAGAAAGATGAACTTTCCAAGCTCAAGGATGATGCCATCTCCGAGAAGAATAAGACAATTGAGGAGAGAGAGAAGATTTCGGTTTTAAAGGAACAGCTGGCGCAACAGAGACAAAAGGCAGTGGAGGTAATGGGGAGACTGGATGAAAAGCAATCAAATTTGAAGGCAAAAATTGAGGATGTGAATAATAAAATAAAAGAGGTTCATGACAGGGAAAAGGACCTGTTTGAAAGGGAGAAAAACCTCTTGTTAATGAATCAGGATATTACCACTAAGAAGAAGGAACTGATTAACTGGGAGAACGAAATAATCGCAAAAGAAAAGGATTTTACAGAAAAGACAAAGCCTCTTTTAGAGCGTGAGACCGAGCTTCAGAATAGGGAGAGGAAGTTAAACGAAAAAGAAATCACAATTGTTCAAGAGGAGGAAAAAAGACTGGCCAAGGCAAATGAGCTTGCACAATGGGAGTCCAAATTAACCGCAAGGGAGAAAACAATTATCGAAGAATATGAGAAATTGACAACCCAAAGAATTAAACTCACCGAAAGGGAAAGCCAGAAAATGGAAGGTGAGGACAATTCCATCAAGGTAGTGGAGACCAAACCCATTGAACCCATTTCGGAAGAAATCCAAGGCGAGGATATGGAAGAGATTGAGAAGGATTTGGGAATTGATGAAACATCCACCCCAGAAATAGAGTCAGCGGAACCTGAAGAAACGCTTGCACCCAAGGAAAATCAAAATACACCTGAAGAGGATGCAGAAGAGGAGCAAAAAGCAATTCAAGAGGAAACAACACCCCAAGACACAGAAGAAAAACCACAAGAGGCACCTTCAGAGGAGCCAAAGGAGGAGATAAAAACCCAGGGAGAATCCACTTCCGAAGCAGTTGCTCCCCAAGAGGCTCCCCAAGAAACGGCACCCGACACCGCATCTGCACAGGAAGAAGTTAAAGAAGGAGCAACAGAAACCGCAACAGAACCTGAAACCGCAGTAAAAGAAGGGGAGAAAAAGGAGATCTACGAAGAAATGACTTGTCCAAGATGCGGCACCATTATCCAAAAAGGATCCACTAGCTGTTTTGCCTGCGGTAAGGAGATAATCCCTGAAGAAAGGGAGGGAAAAGGGGCAGCAGGATCCAAAGAAGCTGCCATGGGCTCAACACCTGAATCCGCATTCCTAAAGCTGGAAAAGAAGGAAGAAGGTGAGTTGAGGCTACCCACCAAAGAGGAGCTTTACACCATGAGCGACGATGAGCTGGCAGCTCTATGTGAGAAATATGGATTGGACTCAACAGGCAGGGCAAAGCATCTGAGGGAAAGACTCATAGAGTACATCGAAGGTGGAGCCAAAAGGGAGGAAGAACCGGAATCGGAAAGCGAGGATATCCCCATGTGCCCTGACTGCGGAAGAAAGATGTCGTTTATCGAGCAATACGGACGCTGGTACTGTTATATTTGCGAGAGATATTCGCTATCTGAGGAGTGAATTTTTTTTAAAACTTTATATCAAGGCGAAACATCGATTGCCAGAAAAATAATCCTCACTTCAAAATCCTTGTCTATATCGTCTTTGAATTTTTCATTGAGGGCGAGTTGAAGATCAGCGGCAATCCCCTGTGTGCTGCAGTTCGCCGTGTTATCGGAATATATCGTTATCTTTACTTTTACAGACTCTCCCGATTCGAATCCAAAGATATTCCTCTCGAGCCTGATTTCCTCGATTTCATAATCGATTATATGGGAATAGGAACCATCCTCAATCAACCTCGAAGTTTCCTCCCTTATTCCCTTTTCAAGCTGATAATTGTGATATGTATGAAATTGTGTCCAACTCAGTATCGCTCCAAGAATAAGAAGAATTATGAGAGTGATTATCAACCTCTTCTTGAGGTCTTTTTTCGAGAACATCATCTCGATAAATCCTCCGGGTTTTATTCCCAGCTTCCAAAAGACCAATGTTCCTGCAATATTGATACAGAATATATTCACAGCCAGTATGAGACCGGAAAAAATGATGAATTCGGCATCCAAAAGTGCAATTCCGATACCCACAATGGCTGCTGGTGGAACAAGTGCCACTGCAATCATCACACCTACAAGGATCTCTCCTTTCTTCTCCGCAAATGAGTAGGCACCTGCGGCACCCGAGGCCAAAGCCAGGCCCACGATAAGTATATTCAGTGTGGTTCTCTCCTTCATTTCAGAGGGTAAATCCTCCAAACTGATGTTAACCATGGGCGGAAGCAGCTGGAAACTGTTGACAAAAAAGGCAGTTACCGCAGCACTGATAATCACAATGGACAGGCCCAAAGTTGTGCTCATAATCCCTTTTCTGAATAAAGCGGTATCACCCATGACGGTGCCAACACTTGCTGCAATGCTGGGTCCCAGCAAGGGTGCAATAACCATGGCTCCAATTACAACAGCCACGCTGTTCATCATCAACCCCAAAGTGGCAACAAAGGCGGCAACCACTATCATGAAAATGTATCCTCTTGTCAGATAACATGCCTTTCTTGCGCTTTCTATAATCTCCTCTTTTGGTGCAATTGTAGGTACCTTCTCCTTTTCGGTTTCAGAAATTGCAGCATGAATTGGAAGAATGGAAATTGTACCTATCTTATCTATACCGGCTCCTTTTAACTTGGTAATAAACTCGTTCACATCATCATCTGGAACCGTGATTATTACAAGGTCAATATCGCCTGCACTTCTCACATGAGCGGCTTTTAGTTCGCTCTTTTCTGCGATGTCCAGTACCTTTTTAACATCACGGTCCGGCAAAACGATATTAATCTGCCTCATGCAATTGGAAATCGAACTTAAGGTTTTTATACCTATTGATAGGTACAAAAATGGTCTTTTTGGCAACTTTGGTTAATTGAAAAGGTTTTTTTAACGAATAATATATTACTTGTGAGGTAAACTAATCCATTGGAGGCAATAATTTATGAATAATAGTAAAATAGACGAAGCTTTGGCATGTTTTGAAGGTGGCTGCAATTGCTGTCAAGCCATTCTATCAATATATGGACCAGACTTTGGACTCTCAAGGGATTTGGCCTTGCACCAGGGTACCGGATTCGGAGGAGGAATAGCAAGACACGGGGATTTATGTGGAGCAGTAAACGGAGCCATCATGGTCATGGGTTTGAAGTATGGAATGCAAAATGAATCTGATGATTCTGCAAGGGAAAGGACCTACGAATTTGTCAGCAAATTTATAAAGGAATTCAGAAAGCGTCACGACTCAATTCAATGCAGAGATCTACTCGGGTGCGATATCGGCAGATCAGAGGGTATGGCAACTGCAAAGGAAAAAGGACTCTTTAAAACCCTATGTCCTGAATATGTTCGGGGGGCTGCAGAAATACTAGAGGCCCTCATTTTCTGAATATTTTCATTATTCATATCTTATTTGTGAATAATTCAGAGAATTTACCCTAAAACCATAAACTAAATAACCTTCAATAGAAGTTCAGGTATCGATAAAATGAAACTTGACATTCCTTATGGTAAAGAATCCATTTCAATAGACATACCAGATGAGAATGTGGCAGGGATAATACGTCCCAATGATGTTGAAATCGGTGATGAAAAAAACACAATATTCGATGCAATAGAAAACCCCTTAAACTCCAAGAATCTTGATGAATTTTTAAGTGATGCAAAGGATTTGCTTTTCATAGTGAACGACGGCACAAGACCCACACCAACTTCAAAGGTAATCGATATATTATTTGATAAGATAAAGGATAAAAATATTAAGTTCATAATCGCAACTGGAGTCCACAGGCAACCTACAGAGGAAGAATTGGAATTCATATTTGGAAAGAATCTTGAAACACTGAGGGATAGGATATTTGCACATGATGCAAAACGCGAGGAGGATATGGTATTTATTGGGAAATCCAAAAATGGAACAGAGATGTATGTGAACAAGCTGGGAGTCGAGGCTCACAAGATAGTGATAATAAGCTCTGTAGAGCCCCATTATTTTGCAGGGTACACGGGGGGAAGAAAATCATTTTTACCAGGTATCGCTTCCTACAAAACAATCCAGCAGAACCATAGATATGCCATGAGAGCTGAAGCCCAGCCACTGGTTCTTTCGGGCAACCCTGTAAACGATGATATGGAGGATGCAATTAAAACTATCCAGGACAAAGAAATATTCTCTATTACGACCGTGCTTGACAGGCACCAGAACATATATGCAGCTTCCGCAGGCCATATTTACGATTCCTTCCATGCGGCAATTGAAAAGGCAAACGAGGTTTTTGCAGTGAAGATAAAGGAAAAGGTTGATATTGTGGTTTCAGTGGCACCATATCCCATGGATATCGATCTCTATCAATCCCAGAAGGCAATCGAGAACGGAAAGATGGCATTAAAAGAAGGGGGTATAATCATACTTGTCTCAAAATGCAGGGACGGTATTGGCGACAGGACATTTTTCAATCTTCTGGCCAGTTCATCAGATGCCAAGGAGGTTCTGGAGACCATAGACAAGGGCTACAAGTTGGGTTACCACAAGGCTGCAAGAATTGTCGAGGCATCCTGCAAAGGAGAAATCTGGGCAGTTTCGGATCTGGATGATGAGAGCATTTCAAAGGCTTTCATGAAACCCTATGCTTCGATTCAGGAGGCTGTGGATGCTGCGATCTCAAAAAAGGGTGAGGATGCAAAAGTGCTGTTTTTGATGGACGGGAGCGTTACTGTGCCACTGGTTCAGTAAAATATCAATCAGTCAAAAATCCTTACCAGTGAATATATATGTATGTATATCAATCATTAATTTTGACAAATGCGTCAGAAAATAGTTATATAATGGAAATAACAACGTCTTACGATTAGAACTGAAAAAAACCGAAAGATAAATCCTGCGAGGAGACGAAAATGTCGGGGAACATAAACGAAAAAAGTATTAAAAATATAAAGAGTTTGGGATTGGAATTAATCCTGCTCTCCATTCTAATTCTTTGTACGATATTCATATTATTTGTAATGCTATCTCTAAACACAGAAGCAACTGATGTCGAGGGATACATATCTTCGGATACGAATTGGAATACCTCTGGAAGTCCTTATATCGTAAAAGACGATTTATATGTAAATGAGAGCGTCACATTAACCATCGAACCCGGAGTCATCATCAGGTTCGATGGAGACCATTATTTCTATGTTAATGGAAATTTAAGTGCCCAGGGAAACGCAACAGAGAAAATAATATTCACATCCGATAATTTCAACCCTTCCCGGGGAGATTGGCAAAGTATCTATATCAGGGACGAGGGTTATGCATATTTGGAATATTGCGAAATCTCATATGCTTTCTATGGAATTCGGTTGGAATCCTCAAATAGTTCAATATTAAATACCAATATCACTGAGTGTGATTATGGAATATATCTTTCTTACTCCCAGAATACCACATTAACAAATATCAATATCTCGGATTGTGAGGATGGAATTTATTTTTATCGAACTGAGAAAACGGCAATTTCAAATTGTCAGTTCTGGAATATTTCCGATGATCCTTTTTTCCTGTTATATGGATATAGCTCGGATATGAATTATTATGA
>CBDVCK010000016.1:0-23804 GCA_965372465.1 uncultured Thermoplasmata archaeon
GTTAAACCACAGACAGATCTTATTTTTGTTCAAGAGCAACATCCACTAAAACAAGGATTGAAACCCAGGGACCAAACCATTTCACTAACACCAATGGCGGTTCAAGAGCAACATCCACTAAAACAAGGATTGAAACCCGTATCTTTGATACTATCTCCCATGTCCGAGAGGTTCAAGAGCAACATCCACTAAAACAAGGATTGAAACAGAAAGCAATCAAAACAGTCCACGAAGGCTTCCTGGCGTTCAAGAGCAACATCCACTAAAACAAGGATTGAAACCAATGATATTGAGGACCGAAAGGCCAACATACCTTCCGTTCAAGAGCAACATCCACTAAAACAAGGATTGAAACCTTCTGCTATGAAATCTTTTGAAGGCAGAGCCTATCGTTCAAGAGCAACATCCACTAAAACAAGGATTGAAACCAAGTTCTCTTATTCCATTAACAATCCCTTGAACAAGTTCAAGAGCAACATCCACTAAAACAAGGATTGAAACCTCTTGCAGGTTATATCGGGAGTGAACTCGAAGGGGGTTCAAGAGCAACATCCACTAAAACAAGGATTGAAACACCATAAAAAGCTTCGTGATTCTGGTTTTGGTACAGTTCAAGAGCAACATCCACTAAAACAAGGATTGAAACAGTTTTTGAGCGCATTAGCGAATAGCGCATCCATGTTCAAGAGCAACATCCACTAAAACAAGGATTGAAACTAGTTGTGCTTGGATTCTTTATTTGGCTTTACTTGTGGTTCAAGAGCAACATCCACTAAAACAAGGATTGAAACATTTCACAATATAAGAATCTCCAGTGATTGCCTTCCAGTTCAAGAGCAACATCCACTAAAACAAGGATTGAAACTTAGTATATGTTTTTTATCATATCCTTCTTCCAATGTTCAAGAGCAACATCCACTAAAACAAGGATTGAAACATTCGTGCTGTTGGTATTCGAGGAACATCTCTTCAGGTTCAAGAGCAACATCCACTAAAACAAGGATTGAAACTTATCAAAACTTGTGTATGAAGAACCTAAAGCAAACGGTTCAAGAGCAACATCCACTAAAACAAGGATTGAAACAGAAAATGAGGGAGATGCTAGACAAGCTCGTAACTGGTTCAAGAGCAACATCCACTAAAACAAGGATTGAAACAATGTTAATCTTACTTCTTATTATAGGCTTGATGAAGTTCAAGAGCAACATCCACTAAAACAAGGATTGAGGCCTTCATAATAAGCAATTTTCACAGACATACCCTCATACAGACCTTCACATCACCGCGTTCTTCTTGACCCAGAGTTTAAAGAACCTGTCAGTAAATCGGTATATCCCTCCCTTTTCATGGGCCAGAAGTCCTTCATTGGTTAATCGCCTGAGATATGAGTTCACATAACTGGGATTTCTGTGAAAAATCACGGCCAGCTCGGCAGCGGTCTGTGTATCGTTGACCGCCATCTGGATCAGGATGTCCTTCTTGAAACCGCCGACATTGAAAAAAAAGTGTTCGAAATGGGGGTTAAAAACTTAAAAACCTCGGGGATAAGCCTCTCAATTCTCTGTCAACGAATGTATCAGCTAATGGCCCTCCTATTTGAAAGTTTATCATTACGACATGATTGTCGTAGCAATATTTGATATTATTTGTCGTAGGACAAACTTGTCGTAGAAGCTTTTATTTCTATTTGTCGTAAGACAGCGCTGTCTTAACACTTTTACCAGATCAACTGTCCCAAAACTTTTATACGGAGTAATTTCCTTGTGCAATCCCACTCATAGGAGCCTAAATTATGGAAAAGGATTTATCATGTCTTCCAACAGGCATCGGCAGCCTGCCGCACACATCCCCAAAAGAGGCCTGTGATCTCATATTGAACAATCTAACGGAGATGCCGTTTTGGCCACAGCTTTCCAATATATCCTTCAGGGAGAACATGTACGCCCAGTTCATTTATCCAATACCGGGAGCGGTAATCGATGATCAAAACAAGCGTGTTTTCGTGGAGACATCCTCCCAGCCACCGGATTTGGAGGATTTTTTAAGCCAGGTAATTGCTGAAAGTGTTGATTTCTTTACATATAAAAAGGATCACTTTCATGGTCTATACGAACTTATAAACCAAAGGGATAGGTTGAAAGAAATCAAACTTATCAAAGGCCAGATCACAGGTCCTATAAGCCTGGGATTTCAGGTCACAGACGAGAATCGAAAACCGATTTTCTACAATGATATCTATCGTGATATGATAATAAAAAATCTCAGATTGATGGCCCGCTGGCAGGAGAGGGAACTGAAAAAACTGTGCCAAAGGACCATGATATTTCTTGACGAACCGTACCTTTCCATGATAGGCTCGGCCTTTATCAGCCTTAATAGGGAAAAGGCAGTTGAGTATATGAACGAGGTACTGGAAGCAATAGAGGGAATAAAAGCGATTCACTGCTGTGGAAACACGGATTGGCCCATGGTGTTATCAACAAAAATCGATGTATTGAACTTCGATGCTTACGGTTATGCTGATACGCTTTTTCTTTATCCTGAGGATATTGCCGGGTTCCTTAAAAGAGGGGGGATTTTGGCATGGGGGATAGTGCCCACAAGCGAAGAAGATCTAACAAAGGAGACTGCTGAATCCCTTACCTTACGATTGGAGGATAATATGAAGACCCTGGCACAAAAGGGAATTGATATGGAGAAGATACTAACATCCTCAATTATCACCCCTTCATGCGGCCTGGGTCCCACAACTGTAGATTGCGCAGAAAAGGCGTTACCCATCCTGGGAGAGATATCAAGGAAAATGAGAGAAAAATTCGATTTGTGAAAGGATACAAAGGGGGATATAATCTTTGACATTTATTATTGGAATTACAGGAAAAGGCGGGGTCGGAAAGACCACTTTTGCATCGCTTCTCATAGGTGCAATAATCGAGAAAAAACTCGGAGTCATCCTTGCGGTGGATGCGGATCCAAATTACAATCTGAACCAGAAACTGGGAGTTGATATCGAAAACACCATAGGAGACCTTCGGGAGGACATCATAAAAGCAGTGGATTCTCTGCCCCAGTCCATGTCCAAATATGACTACGTGGAATACCAGGTTCGATTAGCACTTACAGAATCCGAAAACTTCGATCTTTTAGTGATGGGAAGACAGGAGGGCCCAGGATGTTACTGTTACATAAATAACATTCTGAGAAGTTACGTGGACACCCTTTCAGACAATTATGATTTCATTGTAATAGACAATGAAGCCGGAATGGAGCATTTAAGCAGAAGAACCACAAAGGCAATGGAAGTGCTGTTTGTGATATCGGATGCATCCAAAATCGGTATAGAAACAGCTGGAAGGATAAGAAAGCTTGCAGAAGCAATGGATCTTAAGATAGGAAAGTATGCCCTGGTGATAAATAGAATTACCCCAAACGATTTGGTAAACTTCATCGAGTCTGCAAAACAACAAGGATTTTTCGATGTTTTCATTATTCCTGCAGATATCGAACTGGAAAGATTCAATATCGAAGGTAAAAGCCTGCTTTCCTTGCCAGAAGAATCCAAGGTAAAGATAAAGGTTGCAGCCATACTGGATAAGATACTGGAGAAAAAATCTGATGAATAACATACAAGATAACATGAAAACCCCGAAATCGGAGCTCGAATCGAGAATTTCGAATCTTCAGCGAGAGATGAAAGAAGAGGACCTAAAACTTGTTTTGATTATGCAGCAGGCAGACAAGTTCTATTTCTCGGGAACAGTCCAGGACGGAGTTATTGTCATACCTTCGCATGGAAAACCTGTTTTTTTGGTGAGAAAGAGCCTTAAAAGAGCACAGGAAGAATCGGAATTGGAGCATATTGCTTCATTTAAACGTTACAGAGAGATACCTGAGACTTTAAAGGATCATCGGCTTTTGGATCACTCAAAACTGGGTTTGGAATTGGATGTGATGCCAGTTGCTATCTTTCAAAAACTTAAGAAAGTTTTTCCAGATTCAGACTTTGTCGATGCCTCAAAATCCATAAGGAAGATCAGAATGGTAAAATCAGAACATGAAATAGATACAATGAAAAAAGCGGGCAGGATTCTAGCCCGTGCAATGGAGGCAGTTCCGGATTTGCTTTCAGAGGGAAAAACCGAAATAGAGCTTGCCGCCGAAACCGAAATCATACTGCGGAAAAACGGTCATCAGGGAATAATCAGGATGAGGAAGTGGAACCAGGAATGTTTTTACGGCTTAATTCTTTCAGGGGAAAGCGGCGCCATTTCAAATTATATGGATGCCCCACTTGGTGGTATAGGACCTTGTCCTGCCGCACCCAGGGGAGCCTCACATAAGAAGATCAAGTCAAATGAACCGATTATAATCGACATGGTATGCGCTTACAATGGATATGTGGTGGACTGCACAAGGACCTTTTATATAGGAAAACTGGAGGAGAAACTTTCACAGGCCCTTGAAGTCAGTCTGGAAATTCAAAGTGAAGTGGTGAAGGGATTCAAAAGCGGGGTGAATCTTGAGAAGTTATACGAAATGGCCCATAACATGGCAAAAGAAGCCAAATTGGGGGATTTTTTCATGGGTTATGGAGCGAACAAGGTCAAGTTCATGGGTCACGGCGTTGGCCTGGAGCTTGATGAACTTCCGGTAATTGCAGAGGGCTTTGATTTTATCTTGCGGGAGAATATGACGGTGGCAATCGAGCCCAAGTTCCTTTTTCCCAAAATAGGCGCCGTGGGTGTGGAGAACACCTGGGTCTCAAAAGAGGGAAACCCGCAAAAGATAACGGATTTAAAGGATGTTTTAATTTAATTTATTTTTGTGAAAAAATACGATTTTGTTAGGTTTTTTTTCCAATTTCACCGTTATAAGAAACAAACTTTAAATAGGTACAAGTTTATGAGGTAAATCGGAAGGAGTCGGGAGAATAATGAGCTAATCTCTTACCACATGGGTTTTTGTTCTCTTATCTAGGTGGTACCTCCTAGAGTCACGCTATTTTCTACCATCTCCCCACTCCTCTCTTTTCTTCTTTTTCGCAAATTAACCTCAATAAACCCCACCAATGCCGAAATTCGTTATATTATAGGTATGATTTAACAATCCTTATATAACATACCTTACATACCTATCGATTCAAAGGGTGTAATACAGGTATAGGGTGAACAAGATGATTCGTTTTGGGCCTGGGGGAATTCCGCTTTCGTGCAAAGGTAGGACACTTAGAGACGGTCTGGAGGATGTGCACACCCTTGGTCTAACAGCAATAGAAGTTCAATTCGTTAGAGTAAACCTGGTAGAGCGTTTTGTCTCGGAAGAGGAAATAGGGCTTACACCCAGGGATATCGAGGGTGAGCTTGTTGTTGAGGTCCTCAGAAAGCCAAAGGGCAAAAAAGAAAGAGAGAAGATCATCAATCCTGATGAAAAATTCCAGCAAGGTGACATGCGTTGCTCCTTGGCATCGGGAATTGTTAAGGACTACAATGAGTTGGCTGCACTCAAGGAAATTTCCAAAGAGCTCGACATTCATTTTTCGATTCATACCCCATACTACATGGACCTTGTGGGTGGGGGAGAGATAACAGAAAAAAGCAAGGACGGTATAAAATGGTGTGGAATCTTGGGCAATGAGATTGGAGCCAAGGTGGTGGTCACGCATTTGGGCCTTTACGGAAAGTATACCCGAAACAAGGCTATGGAGAGATTGATACAAAACATAAGGGGAGTAAGAGACTGGTACAAAAAACATAATATCTCGTCAAGTTTGGGAGTGGAAACCAGCGGGAAGCAGGAGGTAATCGGGGATTTGGATGAAGTTTTAACTGTTTGCAAGAGAGTGTCTGGATTAGTTCCTGTTTTAAATTTTGCCCATATTCATGCGAGGGGAAATGGTAGCTTGAAAAAGAAGGAGGATTTTCAGGAAATATTCGACAAAACCCTAAAAATTACGAAAAATAATCTGTATACCCACTTTTCAGGGGTGGAATATCGTGATGGAAACGAAAATAGATACACTCCCATTAAAAAGGGAGACCTGAAGTTCGAGCCCCTTGCAGAATGTATACTGGACAATAATATAAACATCACCATAATCTCAGGTTCTCCTCTTTTAGAGCATGATGCCATGTATATGAAGGTCATACTTGAAAGAGTACTTACCAGACGAGAGGCAAAGGCTATTAGGGCCGCAGCTAAAAAAGAAAGCAAAGAAACAAAGACGGAGCCCAAGGGTAAGAAGAAGCCGAGCAAGCCAAAGAAGAAGGAAACCATGGGTAAAAAGAAGCCGAGCAAGCCAAAGAAGAAGGAAGTCAAGGATAAGAAGAAGCCAACCAAGAGTGCAAAGAAAAGTGTTAAAGGCAAGAAGAAGCCAAGTAAGCCAAAGAAGAAGGAAACCAAGGGTAAAAAGAAGGCAAGCTCCAGTGTAAAGATAAAAGGCAAGGGAGGAAAGAAGAGATGAGCTTTGAGCAGTCTGTAAAATACATAACCAGCACACTGCAGGAAGTTCTATCAAATAACAATTCCGCTCAGATCGAAGAGGTAATTGGATACATTTTAAAAGCAAAGAAGGTATTTGTATATGGTGTGGGGAGGTCAGGGCATGTGGGAAAAGGTTTTGCCATGCGATTGGTTCAACTGGGACTTAAATCCTATTTCATTGGCGAAACCATCACCCCAATAGTTGAGTCTGATGATGCTGCTGTGATAATATCCAACACAGGAGAGACAATGTCTGCCATCCAAACAGGAAACATCGTGCGAAGAGTGGGTGCAAAGGTTGTCGTGATAACCGCACAAAAGAAATCGAAATTGGCTCATGTTGCCAACATCGTCGTATCTATTCCTATCGATGATGAAAAAAGGAAAAAAGAGCTTGCTCCACTTGGAACGCTGTTTGAGGATTCAGCAATGGTATATCTTGATGGTGTTATTTCGGAGCTTATGGTCAAATTGGGTGAAAGTGAGGAAAGCATGCGTGGAAGGCATGCCATAATGGTTTAGTGTTTTATTTCTGGTTATCTATTATAAGTGCCTTAAAAGGATTCTTATTAATTTTTAAAATTGCCTTTCTGGGACCAATATCCACATTTATCTTGATGATATTATGATCAGAACCTACAAGTTTTGGATTCAAGCTATCCTGTGCAAGTGCCTCAATCAATGACATCTTAAAGGTAGGATCTTTTAAATCAAAATCCTTGGCGAGTTTGTGGATTCTTGTTGTGGGGGAGTAAATTTTCCATCTCTGTCTTTTGTCAGTAGTGATCAGGTCATTATTCTCAAGGGAAATTAGAATCCTGGACAATTTTTGTTGATAAATTCCCAGGTCATAACCTATCTCTTTTTGAGTTTTTTTGGGTTGGTTTACCATGAAAAGATAAACTTGTTTGAAATCATTTCTGTTTAAAAGTTCCAGGGCCTTACACTCTTCGGAACCTATTATATCCTTCAGGGGGCTGTAGATTTTTTTCTTCCCGTATTCTCTTTCTGTAATCAGACCTGCTTGTGTTAATTTATTCAAGTGCCATTTTGCATTCTGAGCGGAGTATCCGCAAGCTCTTGCGATTTTCCGAAGATGACAGCATGGGAAATTGCATATATATCCAAAGATACGGCGTCTTGATGGATTCATTAAATGGGATTTTTCCCCTGGTATTCCCTTAATTTTTGAAAGGAATTCATCATCCAGATCGATCTTTCTCTTAAGAGCTTTGGCCAGATGATAATCAGCCACTTCCTCACCGCTTTTAGTTTATACTATCTCAATGTTCAATACCACATCTTGTGGACACACCCTTGTCGTATGGATGCTTAACATTCTCCATTTGTGTTACCAAATCAGCAAAATTGAGGATTTTCTCATGAGCATTTCGCCCTGTGATTATTATCTCCATGCCTCGGGGTTTGGACTTAAGGAGCTCTATCACTTCGTCTACATCAACAAGTCTGAAATCAATGGCCACATTCAATTCATCTAGAATGACGATATCATGCTCTGCCCGCAAGATGATTTCATTTGCATGTTCTAAAGCCTCTTTTGCGAGTTCAATATCTTCGGGTGCAGGATTTTTTTTATCCACAAAGCTCGTTCTTCCGAATTGTACTATTGTTAGATGAGGAATCCATTTCTGGGCTATAATTTCACCATAGTTTATATCGCCTTTCATGAACTGGATCATATAGACCTTCATTTCATGCCCACATGCCCTCAGGGCCAATCCAAGTGCTGCTGTGGTTTTTCCCTTGCCATCTCCGGTATATATCTGTATCAAACCTACTTTCGGGTCTTTTTCTGACATTTATTACACCCTGGGTATTCGAATCCGATATAGCACGAGCTACTTTCATATTTTTGGTATATATTAATGCATGCAAATTTCATAACGGAAAAAACGAAAAGGAGATTCTAGCCCGCAGATTCAAGATAACCTTCGACCTTCTTTATATTAACCTTCCAGACCTTTGTGGTATCAATAGGTTCATTATCGTAGTAAGGTTCCAGAATCTCAAGTTTATGCAGATATTCCAGCACCTTTTTATTTGCCCTACCCTTTCTCGTGGTTCCCATAACCTTTCTTATGCGCTCATTTGTCACAATCACGTTGTGATATCTGTTGTAGCGGTCGTAAAGCATATGTATTATAGGCAGAACCTTTTCATCCATCTTCACGCAATCACACTCTCCAATTTTCTGGTTCCATGACATTTATTATCAGGGTAAATTCGCCTTACCCTAGAGGGGGTATATATCTCGTTGTATTTATACCCCTATGGTTGGATAAAAGCAGATATTACTACATGACTGAAAAAAGGTTGTTCTGTATATCTCAATTGCAAAATCAGCCTATTTTTTTTAATAAACTTCGGGATTGCCGAGGGCTAGCCCACGAAAATTTCATATATGATTTAGAATTTAATAACGGAGATGGATTAACATACAAGAACAACTTTATCGTTTATAGATGGGGGCGGGTGATATGAACGTTACAGAGTCTATCCTCCTCAAAACCCCCTCAAAACTGCCGATATCACCCAAACCTTAATTACCGTTCAGCCTTATAATCCGCAGAAAAAGGGGAGGTTCAATGGAAGAGGTCTGGGTTGAGAAATACCGACCCAAAAAATTGGATGATGTTGTGGGGCAAAATGAAATCACAGAAAGGCTTAAAGCATATGCTGAAACAAAAAGCTTGCCGCACCTTATGTTCGCCGGTCCTGCAGGAACCGGAAAGACCACTTGCGCCCTGGCATTGGCAAAGGAGCTTTTTGGAGAGAATTGGAAGGCGAACTTCCAGGAGATGAATGCTTCCGATGAAAGAGGCATTCAAATAGTGAGAACAAAGATTAAGGACTATGCAAGAATTGCTCCCATGGGTGAAGCTGGATTTAAGATAATATTTCTTGATGAGGCCGATGCCTTGACACCTGAGGCTCAAGCAGCTTTAAGACGTACCATGGAAAAATACACCAAAACCTGTCGATTTATCCTATCGTGCAATTATTCATCCAAGATCATCGAACCGATTCAATCCAGATGCGCTGTTTTCAGGTTCAGACCCCTTTCCGCCGAGGACATAAAACAGTACCTTATGCGGATTGCAGATGCAGAGAGCAAACAAATCACTGATGATGGCATAGAGGCACTGGTCTACGTTGCAGAAGGCGACTGCCGAAAAGCCACCAATTCATTGCAGGTTGCAGCCACAATGGGAGATAAGATAAATTCCGATATGATCTATAAGACCGCATCCCTTGCCCGACCGGAAGAGGTTAAAAAACTGTTGACCACAGCACTTGGAGGTGATTTTCTAAAGGCGAGATCGCATTTGGATGATCTTTTAATCACCTTTGGCCTGTCAGGAGAGGATGTGATCAGGCAGGTACATAGGGCAATCGTGGAGCTGCCGATTCCGGATAAGAAAAAGGTTCACCTTGTAGATAAAGTAGGAGAGATAGAGTTTAGGATAGTTGAAGGTGGAAATGCACGCATTCAATTGGAGGCCCTGCTCTCCCAGTTCATTTTGGCAGGTGAGGATTCGGAATGACAAGTGTAAATTCCTTCCAGGCCAACTTTTATATAGCCTAATTCCATTTCGCTCACTTACGAGGCAACCACATGGCGAGATTTCCAGAAGCTGAAAGCAGGCTCCTTATGAAGAAGATCTGCATGAAATGTTATGCCAGAAACGCGATAAAAGCAACAAGATGCAGAAAGTGTGGATATAAGAACCTTAGAATGAAGGCCAAGGAGAGCAGAGGCGGATAATCGGTATTTCCCTATCCTATCAAATCTTTTTCTTCATGAAAAATTTTATATCAGGGTTTTCGTTATAAAGAATCAGTATATACAGAATTGTCTAACATGGAGGTTTTACCATCTGGCTACCATTAAATGAGGCATTGAACAGGTATAAGCAGTACAGACATCTGATAACAGCATCCAACTATATTACCCCGTTCAACGTGGTCTCGGAAAGGGATGTTTCACGGAATTTCAATTCTCACGGTAAAATAAACATATTCTCCAAAACACCCAGTATCGGGGGAAGTTGGTCAACCCATCCCAGCCTAAAATACATGTCTGAACAAAATGATATTTTCGGAGAAAGCTCGGTTTTTTCCAAGGTGAGCACCGAGAACAACATACTCACTGAAATGAGCAATCTCATTAAAATGAAGAAGTACCTGTTCGTGCCCGAGGTTCTTGGATATTTTAGAAACAGAATAAGGGATCTCTCCGAGCTTCATGAGATGAAACCCGGATGTCAATTGGCGGCAGTTTTGGTAGAGGAGTTCATTGATTCCATAAGTTTGGGTCAGGCATTAATGGAGGAGAGAATCGATATCGAAGATATCGTAGAAGGTGTGTTGAACACCCTCTATATCATGCATACCTTCTGTGTTCATAGAGATTTGAAACATTCCCATATCCGTATTAACCTGGACCCCGAAATATGTGAGAATTTATCTTTGGGTAAGAGGGAGGGATCCGATTTGAAAATCGAGGGTATATCGGTGATAGATGTGGAGACAACGAAGATGCGCTGGGATTTTACTTCAGAGGAATTTGAACAGAATGTGAAAAGGGATATCACACAGCTTTTGACCTCGATTAATGGTTACATGAGCACACTGGAACATGACACAGAGGTAATACGGAGTTATTTTCCCATATCACTTCAAAAGCGACTTGAGAGATTTGGAACCTTTTTGGATGCGATACAAAGTCAATATAAGGTAGAATTGCCCAAACATTTTTTAACAGACGGCAAGACAACCAGGTTCATGATCAAGAGACTTGGAAAGATGGTCTCCAGTTGATTGTGGGAAAGAATCCATTGAATGAAAAACTTTTAATTATCTTCCCTCATTATGTCTTCTGATAGAAATGAAGGATAAGGGTTCCACCTATGAAAATGTGATGGCGGAGCTCAAAAAGGTGAGTGCCAAGGATTACCATTTTGCAGAAGGGAGAATTCTTGGTTCCATGTGTACAGAGCCGTCCGCAATAGCAAAAGAGGCACATGCCATGTTTTTGGAGGCCAATTTAGGCAATCCAAGATTGTACCCTGGAACCATGGAACTGGAGAACGAATTGATTGGGATGGTCTCGGAGCTTCTTCATGGGAAAGATGTATCGGGCCTAACCGTAAGCGGGGGTACAGAGGCCAACATCACGGCATTGTGGATTGCCAAGAAGGCTTCAGGTGGTAAGGAGGTTATTTACCCCAGGAGTGCCCATTTCTCTTTACAGAAGGCGGCCGACATCCTGGGTTTGACACCTATCGAAGTTGGATTGAACGAAAAGCTTCAGATGGATGTAGGGGAAGTTAAGTCCAAGCTATCTGATAATACTGCAGCTGTGGTGGCTATTGCAGGTACAACAGAATTCGGAATGATAGATCCAATTGCCGAACTGGCAGAACTGTGCGGTGATACATTTTTACATGTTGATGCAGCCTTCGGAGGCTTTGTAATACCCTTTCTTAGGGATCTGGGTTATGACATGCCGCTTTTCGATCTCGAGGTAGAGGGCGTGGACTTTATTTCCACAGACCCCCACAAGATGGGCATGGCTACAATACCGTCCGGAGTTTTACTGATTCGAGATACAGAGCATCTTCAGAAGATTGCGGTAAGCTCTCCATATCTCACCAACCTGAGACAGGCTTCATTGTCAGGTACAAGATGCAGTGCAGGTGCGGTTTCGGCTTATGCAGTAATGAAGTTTCTTGGGAGAGAGGGGTATAGAAATATAGTGAAAGAATGTATGGAAACCACGGATTACATCGTGAAGAGGGTTGCAAAGCTCGGATTTGAGGTGGCCCAAAAACCCATAATGAACATCGTATGCATTAAAATGAATGAGCCCCGGAAGGTTCAGGACGAGCTCAGTAAATTGAATTGGAAGGTGTCCCGAACCAGAGATCCGAAATGCATAAGAATCGTGGTCATGCCTCATGTGACAAGGAAGGTTGTGGATGAATTTATACCGGATTTGGAGAAAGTGAGTAGAAAGTTTGGTGAGATTTAATAGGCATCCATTGGTACACTTAACCACAACTTATTTAACCAAGGGCATATATTTGGCTCTACCTTCTATTTGAAGTATGAAAAGGGGGGATTGTTTATGGCGTTATTTGAAAAGGCTTCCGAGAGCCAGGTAACAAGAGCGATAGTTGAGAGCTTCTTAAAGCAGTTTATTGAATATACTGAATCAGACGTGATCATAATAGGTGCTGGTCCCAGCGGATTGATGGCGGCAAGAGATCTGTGCAACAAAGGGATCAAGACCCTGCTAATCGAGAGGAATAATTACCTTGGAGGCGGATTCTGGATTGGCGGCTACCTTATGAACAAGGTGACTGTCCGAGCCCCGGCTCATAAAATACTTGAGGGGATGGGAATACCTTGCGAGAAGCAAACAGAGGGTTTGTATGTTGCCGATGGACCGCATGCCTGCTCAAAGTTAATTGGCGCTGCATGTGATGCTGGGGTTAAGGTACTGAACATGACAAAGTTCGATGATCTTGTTCTTTACGAAGAGAACAGGGTCGGTGGAGTCGTGGTTAACTGGACACCTGTATCCGCCTTGCCTAGGGAAATCACGTGTGTTGATCCCATTGCACTGGAAAGTAAGATAGTAATCGATGGTACGGGTCATGATGCTACAGTAGTGAAATCCCTTGAAGAAAGAGGCCTTATCAAAACAAGGGGTATGAATCCCATGTGGGTCGATAAATCTGAGGAGATGGTGGTTGATTACACAAGCGAGGTTCACCCCGGACTTGTGGTGATTGGAATGGCAGTTGCAACAACCTTCGGCCTGCCCCGCATGGGTCCCACATTCGGTGGAATGCTTCTTTCAGGTAGAAAGGGGGCTGAGCTTGTCGCCGAAATGCTCAAGAAATGATGAGGGCGAATTTTCCTTTCCATTAAATTTTCCTGATTTTATCCATATCTACAAGAACAAATCACCAATAGACTGGGATGTTTTGGTTCGATACCTTAAAGACATGCTTAACCCAAATATCGCAATTGATTTGCAGGATGATTTCTTTTCATATCATCTTGATACTGCACAGCTGGACTCAATAGCAGAGCAAATGGTTCGTACAAAGGTCTTCGATGTTTCAGACCCGAAAAAAACTTATGATCCTTTTCCAGTGGAAATTGTCCATGAGAAGGATTTGATTACCGGTGCCAAAAAAAGAGTTTTCGGGATGCTGTACGACGGATTCAAGCTGCAGAGATTGTTCAGGGGATTACTTCCCGCCTCCGAATCCCCATTCCAGCATCTTCATATTGTGTTCACAGACAGAACCATAGGCACCTGGGATAAAGGCGATGGAAGGTACCATGCCAGAACCAGCGTCTACAGTTTTCCCAGTATTATATCCACAACAGGACTGGTTGAGGCACCTGCAAAGCCAAAGGAGTTCTATATCATAAGAAAGGGTCTTGTGGCTTCTGGTATGTCAAGGGAGCTTGTGGAGGAGGAGCTGAAACAGAGATTTGCGGGGAGGTTCATTGAATACGATGATGAGAGGCTGACAGATATTGTCAAAGGATATGTCATGCAGGCCTTTTTCTATCACCTGACTTTTGAACCTTTTTGCAAGGATAAAAACTGCAGGCTTTTCAATGCTCACTGGCAGGAGGACATGATAAAGGCGCAGTTGGAAGGGAAGGATTTTTGCGAGAGGCATGAGGGGATTTTGGAGACGGTGAAAAGTTTTGGAGTTAAGGAAGAGTAGAATATCCCATCTCGCCACCGCTCGGTAGATAAATAAAAGATATGGTATCCCCACTTATTCCATTTGTAATACGCATTACGTCTTCAGCACCAAAATATCCGTTCGCGTTTACGTCAGTGAAATCCAAAGTCAGATCTTCAACAATTAACGTGTTGCCGGTATTTAGAGAGAGAAGTGTATCCGAGTCGGTACTATTCCCATGTGAAACTGTAACTTGTACATCTCCAATTGATATGTAGTATAAACCAGCGATACTTACCAAAGCTCCAGTGTAGTTTCCTACCTCATTTGGGTCCTCATACCAGCTCACGCTGATAGATGGAGTGTTAGGAGTTAGATTAAATGAAATAGTAGTTGTATTTGAAGCACCATTGTTGTCTATAACCTTGAGTGTCAAATTATAAGTCCCCGAATCGTCTCTGTTATAGACCGTGAGTATACCATCGTCCCAAATTTCATCATCAATATACCAAAGATATTGTACAATTGTACCGTCAGGGTCAGTGGAATTCAATCCATTAAACGAAAGGGTATCACCTGCTTCGGCTTGTGTTGCGCTGGCATTTATCTGAGCAATGGGAGGTAGGTTTTGTTTATCTCCTCCATTACTTCCCAAATACACAATGACTTCGAAAGTATCTGAATCACTTGCTCCATCATCGTCTGTAACTGTGAGAATTACCGAATACACACCTTGTATCGAGTAAATATGATTTGTATACATGCCGCTATCTTTTGTTCCATCTCCAAAATCCCAGGTATATTCGATTATATTTCCATCGGGATCATAGGAGTCTGAAGCATTGAAATAAATAAACTCCCAGGTATTGGATACATTTACATTCGAAACAATTTCAGCGATCGGGGCTTCATTGGGAAGGACAGTTATCGTTGTGGAATCAATATCGCTTGCTCCTTCATCATCAATGACCTTTAGGGAAACAGAATAAGTTCCAGCATCTGTATAAAAGTAGCTTGAGTACATCCCTGAATCTTTATTTCCATCACCGAAATCCCAGGTATACTCTATAATATTTCCATCCGAATCCGAAGATAACGAGCCATTGAAACTCACTAACGTTCCAACCCCAATTTCAGTAACTGGGTTGCTTATTACCGCTGTAGGCGAAATGTTTTCTTCATCTCCATTTTCGTGTTCTTCTTCTCCATCGTCGTCATTATCTATCATCGATACCGATGCAAGGATCAAAGCCACAATTGCAATTATAGCTATGACTAGTTGCATTATTTGCTCTCCCTTCATATCTATCACCAGGATGGCTAACAAGATTAAAAGTAATAAAACTTTCTTAAGCCAGATTATTAATAATATGAAAAAAAATAAAAAGAGAGGGGCAGCCTCTCTTACTTTAAGGTATATTCAGCTATCATATTTCCTGAATTCTTGTTCACGACTGAGATTGTATCCCCGGTTTTTCCTCCATAGAGGATCAATATATCGGTGGCATCAATTTTGGTATTTTCGTTCACATCCTGGTAGGTTATATTCAATCCACTGGAAATTTCTTTGTAGTTTTCTGTTGAGGGATTCAGTATTCCTGCCGTATCACTGCTTACGTCAACGACCTTGATTTCAATATTGTCCAGTTTATTAGAACCATGGAAGGTCCCGTAGTATTTGTCTGGAACAGTATCATCTTCTTTAAAATCCAGACTGGCGAAGTCTATATCGCCCGGATCTTTCATGATCCCTGTCACCATCACATACAACACAGCCGCTAAAACCACGGTTATGGCCACCATCAAAATGACGGCAATAACCGGAGACACTCCCCTCTCATTAGATATCGTGTTTTTGGGGTTTTGCCTGTACGGAAATACAGGTCTTTCTCTTTGGGGTTTACTCATGGTTATGTCCTCCGTAGGTTTCCCTACGGTATTTATTATGTAACTCCGTGCTATTAAATATCACGGTATTGTTCGGTTCCAGACGAACTAAAGCAAGCTAGTTTTTATAGTAGGAATCTGAAATTTGCTTTTCTTCCCCCCCTCCAAAAACCCCATCCATCCTCCTGCACCCACCACCTAAAAACCCCCTCCTCCCACCCAACAAAATATTTGTTAGTGGTGAATTAACCCTCCATCCAAAATCCCCCATCCTCCCACCCAAAAACAAAAAGCTGGAAGATGAAATTAAAAATCCACAACCTTAATAAACCCTGAATCTCTTATGAATCCAAGGATTCGATGACCTATGGTATTGGAAGGACTGGGCGATTCATTAAGAATAACCCTTAAGAGGATTGCAAACGCCCCCCATATTGATAAAGATCTGATAAAGTCCGTGGTAAAGGACATCCAAAGAGCCATGCTGCAGGCCGACATAAATGTAAAGCTCGTTCTGAATCTGACAAAAACCCTTGAGAAAAGGGCACTGACCGAGCGCCCCCCTGCAGGCATGAGCTCAAGGGAGCATGTGATAAGGATCATCTATGAGGAACTGGTGAATATCCTGGGGGAGACCAAGGAGGTACCTCTCAAAAAACAGATCATACTCATGGTGGGCCTGTACGGCCAGGGAAAAACAACAACCTCCGGTAAACTTGCCAGGTTCTTTCAGAAGAAGGGTCTTAAAACAGCCCTTTTGGCAGGAGATACGCACAGGCCAGCAGCCTACGATCAGCTCCAACAGATTGCAGATTCGATAAACGTTCCTTTTTACGGAGAACCAAAAGAGAAGAAGGCTGTCAAGGTGGTCAAAAACGGTCTCAAGGAACTTGCTGACAACGATGTCATAATAGTGGATACCTCAGGCAGGCACTCCCTGGAGGAGGAATTAATTAAAGAGATTAAAAACATTGGCAAGATCACCAAGCCCACAGAGGTGTTTTTAATTCTGGATGCGGCTGTGGGCCAACAGGCAGGACCCCAGGCAAGAGCGTTTCACGAGGCAGTCAAGATCACAGGAGTGATAATGACCAAGCTTGACGGCACTGCAAAGGGCGGTGGAGCGCTTAGCGCTGTTTCGGAAACAGATGCACCCATTGTTTTCATAGGAACAGGAGAGCATTTAAACGATCTTGAGAAGTTCGAGCCTCCTAGGTTCATATCACGTCTTTTGGGAATGGGGGACATCCAGTCACTTTTGGAGAAGGCCGAGGAGGTTGTTGACAAGGAGAAAGCCGAGGAAACCGCAAGAAAGATGCTGTCCGGGAAATTCTCTTTAATCGAGATGAGGGAGCAGCTGGACATGGTTTCAGGCATGGGGCCTTTAAAGAAGGTGTTGAGTATGCTCCCCACAATGCCAGGTATGCCTGATAAAATACCTGACATGGAGATGTATCAAACCCAGGACAGAATGCAGAAGTTCAAGGTCATCATGGACAGCATGACAGAGGAGGAGATGCTCAACCCAAAACTCCTCAAGTCACAGAGGATAAACAGAATCGCCCGGGGTAGTGGTTGTGAGCCCAAGGATGTCAAGGAGCTTTTGAAGTACTATAACCAGACCAGAAAGATGCTTAAAGGTTTCTCATCCAACAGGAAAATGAGAAAGGCATTGATGAAACAATTGAAGTTCGGCGATATGGGGACGTAATCTAGCGGAATCAGTTGGGGTTGGATTAAAAATGCGCAGATTTGTTATAATAGGCCATCGTGCAATAACCTCGTCACAATTCAATCTAAACGACCTGTGTGGGGCCACAGGAAGGTTGGACGTGCTTCTAAGGTGCATAAATTCAGCCTTTTTTTTATCACATGATATGAGAAGAGATGTTGAGATTTATCTCATCCTTCAAGGAGAGCCAGACCCCCCAAAAACCATAAGGCTGGTTGGAGATGAACTTAAATACCTCAACCCCGACGAGCGAAGCACTGGAGCACTGATCAGAAATGCACTTATGAAAAAGATGGACAAAGAAGAGGTTAAGTCCACTCCAGGTATCTATATCTCAAAAAAGGGTTTTGAAGAAGTCATTGGAAACCTTGCAAAAAAAACAAAACTCGTGTACCTGAAGGAGGATGGAAAATCCTTTAAGCCCAAAGATGTGAGCCAGGATTATACCTTCATATTAAGCGATGATAAGAATATGGCAGATTACGAAGAAACTATAATACAAAAATACGAACCTGATATTGTAAGTCTGGGACCGAAGAGTTACCACTCGGATCATTGTATGATAATGGTCAATTGGACACTGGATAGGTTAAATGAACAAGAGTAAGAACCTATAATTTGAGCATGCAAAACATGTTTTTACCGGCTGTTATGCTATATTTCATCAAAAAACAGGATTACCCGGTCTGACACCAACAACCGTAAAAAAGATGCAATTTAAAAATTCATTCCACTGGGTTGTATAATGCATCTATGGTCAGAAAGCTTTTCGCAAATAGCGTGGTCATCTTTTGGTCGCCTTTCTCAAGGAACAATATTAGCGCTCTTGTTATGGCAAGTAGAACGTCCATTGTATGTCCGTCTCCTTTTTACCTCTATTTCTCTGTTTCTTTGGTATTTCGCCCGTTTTGGTAATATATCTTCACTTATTTTACTTTAACGCTGGATATTAATGGATTCCAACAGTTAAAGATATATAATTTAGCATCAATACAGATAAATTAGTAATAATGTGAATAATCGAACCATTTGATGGAATAATGCCAAATTTCATTAAAAAGAAGCATTTTATGCCACCATATTGAGGTATGAAAAAGGGGGATTGACCTTGGATGATAGTGCATTGATGTTCGAGCTATCTCATTCCGGAAGGCTGAAGGCTCTCAATATTCTGAATAAAACCCCCCATCGTTTAACTGATATATCCAAAGCTCTGGGGCTGACTTCTGCTGAAGTATCAAGACATCTGGGAAGACTTTCAAAAGCACATCTAATTATAAAGGATGCTGACGGCAGATATAAAACAACCTCTTTTGGAGCTGTAATTCTCAATGAACTCTCCAATCTGAAGTTTTTAACAAAGCACAATCAATACTTCTTGAATCATGATATTACTGTAATACCAGATGAACTGCGCTGGCTTGCGGCACTATCCAAGTGCGAACTTGTTGAGGGAACACTGGAAATCATGTCAATGGTTGAGGACTTGAGTAAAAACGCGAAAAGCTATGTTCGGATCATGTCCAATCAAATGATGCGAACCATGGTAGACCTCAACCTTCAAATTGCCAAAAAGGGTGTGAAATTCAGGTTGATTTACCCCAAGGATGTGGAGATACCGGATAATTATCGTCCAAAAAAAAGAATATCTCTGGAAATCAAACGCCTTCCCGAAGTGCAGTTAAGTATGAAATTAAATGAACAAATCGCGGGAATTGTACTTCCGAACCTTGATGGCAAGATCGATTATGAATTTGCGCTGATGGGTAAAGAGCCACAATTTCTCAGATGGTCTGAAATTCTATTTGACTATTTTTGGCAGAAAGCCGAGGATGCCTTTTGAAAGACTGGCAGATAATTACTGGTTGGCTACCTGTTAAGACTCGTAGTCTTACCATTCTTTTAGCAGCCGTAAAAGGTCATTATGCTTTTCTTGACCAACAAAACTGGTGTTTACCACAACATCCAAAATACGAATATCAAGGTCGTTGTTTTTCTTTAATATGGGTAAACACTCCTTTACTAAGAGAAATGTGATGGGATCGTTATTAAAGCTTGTACCATCCAATATGAAATTCTCGCCTATCTTTCTGGCCTCTTTTATGAGCTTTACATCGTACAGCATATTTTTGATACCTTCTATTTGCGGGTCATCTGCCTCGATTTCATCAATTGATGAGAGGAAATGCCGGTTGTCTTCGATAATCACAGTTGCCTTTTCCTCCATGAATTTTGCTATTTTCAGATTTATTATAAATAAGCTATCGATATTGTTATCCCTGAAATCACTTTCGCTTAAATACTTGGATACAACGTTTTTTACAGCCTCTTCCTGCTTATGGATGATATTTCCACCTTCTATCAAGAAGCTTGCCGACTCGGAAGCTCCAAGGTTTCTGAAATCTTCAAAAACTTTACCAATCTCCTCTTCGCGCCCACCCAAAGGGGATACTACAATCACGAAATTCTTTTCTTTTTTACCGGGGATAATGAGGGTTGCCATAAATCCTCTTTCCATTGATGCCTGCTCACCGATCTCTTTTTTAAGGATACCCATAACTTCTTCAGAGCTACCATCCTCGCCTTCTTTTAATTTTTCAAGGAAGTTCTTGGCACCTTCTGGGTTTTCTATTATGGTATCTATAATTTCCCGAAGGGCTCTGTATACATCCTCGATTTCAACTTCCAAAATCTCCTCCAGCAGGAGAGCACCACAATCGCTACACTCCTCCTCATCCCCATATACGGTACCCATACAAAGTGGACATTTGAACTTGTGGGCAGGTATATCGTCGGCCTCCAAGGTCAAGAAATGCTGCAGGATTTTATAATTGAGAATCTCCACAAGGCCTCTTACCTTTGCCTCCTCATCCAGAGAGAAAGCCAGCAATTCGCGAAGATGTAAAAATCCAATGTCATGCAAGTGTTGAGCCTTTTCTATGTTGACTTCAGGTATGCACGTGAACTCTATTATCGCCCGTTCTTTATCTTTGATTTCCACCATATCCAAGACCGAGAAAGCAGTATGCATTGTCGAGATAAAAAACTAACGGTTTTGAAATTTGAAAGGTGTTGATGATAATGTTTTTATGCCAATTTATGAAAATTGAATTTTAGCTGATAAAGTTATTATATACTTATACTATATTACTTAATTGAGGCACTTCATGGCCTGCGTAAATTGTGGTGTGAAAACAGAGACGGAAGTCTATATTTGTGGTAAGTGCCAAAAAGAGGCCAACTCCAAATACCATCTTGGTGCCAGTATCGCGAATTTCCCTTCTTTACTAAACGAAATCGACCTTGCGGGTTCTTCAATTTTAGTCGCAGGCAATCCCAGATCAACCGATACTGTGAATTTAATGGGTGATTCTAGTAAAATAAGGCATGATATTGAAGAATTGAAATATTCAACAGAAAATATCACTGAGACTGGTGCAAAAGACCTCCAAAACAGCTTTTTAAGGATGCTTCTCAATATAGGATTACCATATGATCTTGAAGAAAAACCCCTTCCTATTATTTCTCAGAACGATTTAACCCTTGCGATGAAGATATTAAAAGGAGCCGCGGAGCTGGAAAATATATTCCCAAGCGTGTTGAATATGAATTTATACCTCCTTTTCGGGAGTATGCACTACACATTCTGCTTTGGAAATTCCGGTGTCTTTACAAGTGCTGATAGGGGATATCATTTGAATAAAGCAGGGGAATACTTCGATCGTGCCTTGAGTATGGACCAGGGTTCCATTCCCGCCTGGAAAAATAAAGCAAAGGTATTGCTTGAAAAAGGTGAATATGATGAAGCCATACAGTGCCTGGACTGGATTCTCGACAACCTAGAACTCCCAAAAAATGATTTTACAGTGCTATTAAATAAAGGAAGTGCTCTTTTTATGACAGGTCAATTCGATGATGCCTCAAAGTGCTTTGATCGGGTGATAGACAAGGATGCGGCAAATGTTGAAGCATGGCGTGGGAAAGGTGAGGTACTAACACAAAAAGGTAGATGGGGTGGTGCTGTTCAATGTTATAATGAAGCTATAAAACACGAGCCAAATAGGGAAGATATCTGGTTATCTATGAGCAAGACCTACATTAGCAATGGAAAATATAAGGAAGCTTCAAAATGCCTTGACCAATTGTTAAAGATAAATATCTGGAACATCGAGGCTTGGTACCTTCAGGGTATCGTTTTCTCAAATATCGGTAGGTGGGGTGCTGCTGTCCAGTGTTTGGATAAGGTCTTAAACATCAACCCTTACAATATCAATGCGTTGAAAGCAAAAGGCGATCTTCTAGTGGGTACGAACAGATATGATGATGCCCTGGATTGTTATAATAGAGCTTTAAAAATCCAGCCGAAAAATCTAAAACTATTGACTTCAAAAGGGAGGTTGTTAAAATCAATGGCAAGGTATAACGAGGCACTGGACGTCATTAAGCAGGCTTTAATTGTTGAAGAGCACAATCCAGGTGCTTTAGTTGAAATGGGAGACATACTACAGGAAACAGGAAAGGCTTACAAGGCCCTGAAGAATTTCGATTTAGCACTGGAAGCAGATCCGAACCTGGTGGAAGCATATTACAAGAAAGGATTGACATTGGAAAAACTCAGGAGATATCAGGAAGCAATTTCATGCTACGATATGGCTCTGGGTTTGAATCCAAAGTACGAAAAGGCAAAGAAGGCCAAAAAGGATTGTACACTCAAGATGAATGAAAAATGAGATAAAGAATGAACAACCCACATTTGAAAAATGTGGGTATCATCACTCGAAAACCGCACCTTGCATTCCTCCACCATTTGAAAATGGTGGTATCCTGCGGTTTTCTGCGGATGAAAAACGCTGATTGCGAGCTGATACAATTGGATACGGGAACAAAAAATCTTGGACATTATGAACAAAACAAGTCAACTCTTTCTGGCATGGATAATGATGCATTCACTCAACTTATAAAAAAATTATTGGGTGCTATCGGCCTTGAAATTACCTCCTTTAAGTTTGAAGATGAAAATTACGACATAAGAGCAAAGGTGGGAGAAAGTGTTCCCGATTCTGATTTTTCTTCTTATCTTATCAGGGTGGTCAATAAGGGTGAAAATGTCGCTCCGGAAGAGCTGCAGGACTTTATTACCCAGGGTAGAGGTGAAGATTCAGGTTTGATATTCATTACAACATCATTCTTTTCAGATGATGCAAAACGATATGCAAAGGAATTCGAGATAGAGGTTGTGGATAATGAAGCATTGGGAACCATGCTAAAAAAATCCGGTCTTTTAAAGGAGGTAATGACATATCGTGACTCAAAGATACTTAAGGGTGAAATAGGAAGATATCTACCCTCAATTGACGAACTTGAAAACATTATTGAATCCGGTAACAAAGCGTACGGAAAAAAGAATTATTACGATGCCTTGAAATATTTTACTAAGGCAACGGATCTCAAACCAAATTATGATGCCGCATGGTACATGAGAGGTTTGATTCTAAACAATCTGACGAGGTATTCCGAGGCTTTGGACGCCTTTATGAAAGCCCTTGAAAGCAACATTGAAAACGAGGAAGCCTGGTACAGCATGGGCCTTGCCCTGTACTCCCTGGGTAGATACAAAGAAGAGATCGAGTGTTACGATAAAGCCATTGAGTTGAAGAGGGACTTTTTAAATGCCTGGAACAATAAAGGCACTACACTCCTTCAACTGGAGAGGTACGAGAAGGCCGTTGAATGCTATGATGAAATTTTAAGGCAAAATAATAATTTCAAAATGGCCTGGAACAACAAGGGGATAGCCCTGAAGAAATTGAAGAGAACTGATGAAGCCATTGAATGCTTTACAAAGGCCATAAAAATCGACCCGAATTATCTGGATGCCGGGTTTAACAAAGGTCTCATCTTACTTGATAAAAAGAGATACAAGAGGGCCTATCACTGCTTTGAAGCCGTCCTGGGAATGGATTCCC
>CBDVCK010000017.1:0-23471 GCA_965372465.1 uncultured Thermoplasmata archaeon
GATAAATATCACAGAAGGCTCCTCAGCCGTAATTAATAACAACTACATAAGCTGGTCAGGGTTATACGGCATATATATCCAAGATTCTACAAACTCCACCATCTTCCACAATAACCTCATAAATAATACAATTCAAGCCTATGATAATACGAATAATAGTAATCAGTGGGACAACGGCTACCCTTCTGGAGGCAACTATTGGTCTGATTATAACGGAAGTGATAATAATAAAGGTCCTGGGCAAAACATATCAGGCAGCGATGGTATCGGGGACACTCCTTATGTAATTGACGCTGACTCCCAGGATAACTACCCACTAATGGATCCCTGGAGCTTGGTTCATAACATTGACAAGGATTTGTGGTACTTTACAATCCAAAATGCTGTCGATGAGGCTGATGCTGGCAATACACTTGAAGCGATGATGGGAACCTACCAAGAGAACGTGGTTGTGAACAAGACCTTGACTATTACTGGGAAGTATGGGGAGACAAGGACAATCATCGATGGTGGGGGAAGCGAGGATGTTGTCCATATTACAGCAAATTGGGTGAACATAACCGGATTTACTGTGACAGGGAGCGGTTCAAATATAGGCAACGCAGGGATAGAACTAGATAATGCCAATAACTGCATTATTTCAAACAACACAGTTAGCAATAACAGCCAAGGTATAGTATTCAAATCTTCTTCTAATAACACCATCTCAAACAACACGATAGAGTTAAACACAATAATAGGGATCAATATTAACTCGTCAAATGATAATAATGTGAAAGAAAATTACATCATGAACAATACATGGGGTATAAATATTACCCAATCTACTAATATTATAATAGACGATAATTCCTTTTTATATAACGATATTGGCGTTTACTCATATAATTCTTCGCCGATAATTCGATACAATTATATGTCAAACAATTCGTTCGCACTACATAATTACTATTATTCAAATGCCATAATGGGTAATAATACGATAATTAACAACTCCGTTTTTGGTGTGATAAATGAATATTATTCCAATGGGACAATCAATAACAATACGATTTCTAATAATTCTATTGGAATATGGTGCGGCTCTGCTTCACCAGTAATAACATTCAACAATATATCTTTCAATACAAATGGAAATCTATTATTCAGTCTCGATACACCTGAATCTGCATTAGTAGCTTCCAATCCAGCTGTTCACTGGAATAATATCCACAATAATACGGAATATAACCTGGGTAACGGGGATTTTTCAGTCAATATAAGTGCAACATTCAATTGGTGGGGCGCTGCTCCTCCAGATTCTAGTAAGATATTGGGGGAGGTCAATTACGAGTTTTGGAAAACTGCACCGATAGAAGAGGCTGGTCCTCAGTAATTCATAAGAATTGTGAAGAAGTTATATTTCTAACTCCGAGAGCCCTCACGCCGGCTCAAGCTCCTCTTCCTTGAATGTCGCAAGTGGCAGCTCCTCGTCAAGACTTCTGCCTGCCACGTAATCGAATAGCTTCTGGACATCAGAACCATAGGCATGGTATATGGCCAACAAGGGAAGTTTGCTCGGGCATGCGCTCTCACATTGACCGCAGGCAACACAGGATGTTATCATATGGTTCATCCTACCGATGTGATACAATGCCGTATCAATAGGCATCCTCACAACGCCTCTTTTTTGTGATTTGTCCATGTACTGTTTCGGTGATGGTGTGAGTATTTCGGAATCGAAGAAGCACTCCTTGCAGTAACATATGGGACAGACGTTCATGCAGTTGTGACATTTTATACAGCCTGCAAGGACAGTGAGAAATCCTTTAATGTCCTTTACCTCTTCCTTGACCTGGGCTGTGAGTTTTTCCCTGCTTTCAGCTCTTGCCTTGGAAAGAGCTTCCAGCGCTTTCTTCCTGCTTTCGGGAATGTCACCTTCAGCTAGTTCCATTCCCATTGCTCCCAATAGTTCTTCGCCCTTGGGAGTATTGGCTTTTAAAAGGATCTCCTTGCTCATATCCACTCCCATTATACCTATGGAAATATCGGCAGTATCTATAGTTGGAAACTCGCATATCTGACATGCGGTTCGTAATGGGATTCCCATGAGTTCATTCTTTCCTTCGTGCCCCACTTCTTTCAGTAGTTTAATTGTGATACCTGCGCCTTCCTTTTGGGCAAGCTCCACATACTCCGGAACCGGTAAAGTGCCCACACAGTCTACAGAGACCAGCGTTACATTGTCCAAATTGATCTGATGCAGTTTTGCAAGCTCGAATACTGCACGCATCTCACAGGGTCTGAACAGGGCTACGATCTTATCAGTTGATGCATCGTCAGTAGTTTTCACTAGAATACCTGCGGAATTTGCAGGTAGAACAAAGGCAAATGGATCCATCGAGGTTACACTCTCAGCATCCCTTACAAGTGTCTGCACGCAGCTTGCATTCGAGGGAAGTGACTGTGGAATCACAAGTGCATCCGCATTATTCTTTGCAAGGATTTCTGCGAAAAAACCATTCAGAGTAGACAGTAAATCCTTTTCAACCTTGAGTTTTGCAATCTTTGTCATCTTCTCGCCTCCTTATATATCCCACTCCGCTTTGAAAGGTGAAGGACCCATCTTTTTGGTCTCTTTAACCATCTCGTTCACAGTGTCAGCAAATTTCTGACCTTCGCTTGCCGAAATCCATTCAAGCCTCACCCTTCGGTCCTCGAAACCCAATTCCTCTAAAAGCTTCTTTAAAATGGCCACTCTTCTTCTCGCCTTGAAATTGCCTGAAAGATAGTGACAGTCACCGGGGTGACAGCCTCCTATAAGGACGGCATCCGCCCCTTCCAAAAGGGCCTTAATCACGTAAACTGCATCAACAGCACCTGTGCACATGACCCTGATAGGTATAAAGTTCGGGGGGTACTGGAGTCTGGAAACTCCTGCAAGATCTGCACCGGTATAGGAACACCAGTTGCATAAAAAGCCCACTATCTTGGGCTCGAATTCATCTTCAGAACCTGCAGCCTTTGTTTCCTGGGTCTGACTTTCGCCTTCCATTTTTCTCACCTCTTAACATACTTCATCAATCTGGGCTAATATTTCTTTATTCGTATAACCGACAAGTTGCGGCACACCACCAGGGCATACCATTGCACATGCCCCGCAGCCCTGGCATGTTGCCAAATCAATAGAACTTATGAGCTTCACTTCCTCGGTGACAAAGTTCTTCACAGTCTTCATGGAGATTGCATCGTAGGGACAAAGCTCCTCGCAGAGCCTGCAACCCATACAGCGTTTCTCATCGATTATTGAATGAACTGATCGAACCCTGAAACCGTTCTTGAGAACATCAGCAACTTCCATTGCCGATTTCTTGGCATCAGAAAGACACTTACCAATTCCTCTCGGCCCCTGGGCTGCCCCTGCAATGGATACTCCTCTTCTATCCATTATATCATATCTGTCATTGTAGTATCCCATGAAACCGTCGACGTCCAGGGGAAGGTGCACCATCTCGGCAAGTTCTTCGGTCCCTTTCGATGCTTCCTGGCCCACTGCCAGGACTACGAGGTCCGATTTGAAGGGCGTTACATCTCCAAGCTCGATATGTTCTGTTCTCAGGGTA
The DNA here is from genome assembly GCA_965372465.1 of uncultured Thermoplasmata archaeon. Taxonomy (GTDB): domain Archaea; phylum Thermoplasmatota; class Thermoplasmata. The sequence continues at coordinate 3,603 of CBDVCK010000017.1, forward strand.
AGTTCGCCATTCTCCCTGAAAATTTCGGCAACCCTACCCCTTATGAAACTTACACCCCTTCTCTGGGATGCCAGATACTCCTCTTCGAATCCGTTTTCAGGGCCCCTAAGGTCCATGTAATGCACGTACACCTCGGTATCGGGATATAATGCCTTGATTCTTCCCGCCTGTTTTATGGCATATGTGCAGCAGACTATCGAGCAATGTGCATTGCCCTTGTTATCATCTCTTGAGCCCACGCACTGAATGAAATTGACCCTTTTCGGAACTTTTCCCGATGAAGGGACCTTGAGAGCCTTTTTGGCCATCATTGCCTCAAGCTGTAAAAAATCGATGACATCATCATCCTCATATCTGTATTCGGGAATCCTCCCCGCGTCAAAGAGCTTTGTGCCTGTTGCGATAATTATGGCTCCTACCACGATCTCCTTTTCGCCTTCCTTGTTTTTAATTATGGCATGATAGTTCCCAATGGAACCTGTTAACTTTTCAACTTCACTTTCCAGCATGATTGTTACATTATCCTTCCCTTTCAATTCATCGATATTGGGTAAAGTGATGTTCTCCTCCTCCGATAATCTCAGGGGGTCCAGTTCAGCTGCCTTTCCACCAAGCTTTGCGCTTCTTTCCACAAGATGGACATTGATTCCGCGCTTTGAAAGCTGTGCTGCCGCAGAAATTCCAGCTGTTCCCCCGCCTATTACCAAAGCATCCTTGTCATTGATAAGATGGACATTCTTTTCCTCAACTGACATTGCGAAGATCACCCTGCCAAGCCCTGAGAGAATCAGGATTTCTGCCTTGTCAGTTCCCGCAGCCTTTTCATCATGAATCCAGTCACACTGCTCCCTGATATTCACATTCTCAACAAGATATTCATTTAACCCGGCATCTATTGCTCCTTTCTTCAGGATATCCTCGTAGGTCCTAGGTGTGCATGCCGCAATCACTACCCTTTCCGCACCCGACGAGGTAACTTCATCCTTGAGGAACTTTTGTCCTTCCCTGGTGCAGAGTTTATCATGAACTTTAAGAAATACTATATTTGGTCTACTGCTGATTCTTTTTTCCAAATCTTCGATATCTATATTCTTGCCAATGGTACCATCACATGTGCAGAGGACGACTCCCAATTTCGGCTCCTTACTCTTTTTTCCTCTCAATCATATCACCCCTGCCCGAGAAAATCCACAATCTCAAGTGCCGCTCTTTTGGCATCTTCAACCGAATACCGGATACCCCTTGGACCCAGTGCGCAGCCCGCAACAGCGATTCCCGATTTACCGTTTCCGCCAATGAATCCGTTTGGTTGAAGGGGAAGTTGCAGGCTCTTTGCAATCTCACTGGAGTACTTGTGCGGCTCCTGGCCTACCACAAGCACAACAAGATCGCTTTCTATCTCCATTAATTCATCACTGTCCAGGTTCTCCAGTTTTACATTGAGCTTTCCATTGTCCTTCTGAACCTCGGCAACTCTACCTCTCAGGAACCGAACACCCATCTCCTGGGCTTCCTTGTAGAATTCTTCAAATCCCCGGTATGCGGCTCGCAGGTCCATGTAATGAATGTAAACCTCCATGTCAGGATATCTCTGTTTAAGCTCCTTTGCCTGACCGATTGCATATGTGCAGCAAACAATGGAGCAGTGCTGGTTGCCCTTGTTGGAATCCCTGCTTCCCACACATAATATGAAATTCACGACCTTTGGAATCTTGCCGTCAGATGGCCGTTTTAAAATATTGCCGTTCTCCCGCTGGGAAACTATCATCTTTTCCAGTTCCAGAAATGTCATGACATCATCGTATCTGTCATGACCGTACTCCAGAATTCTGTCCGCATCGAAGGTGGTGGAGCCGGTTGCCACGATTATGGCATTGACATCCAGTTTCTTTTTCTCTTTTTCCGAGTTTAATTCTATATTGAAGTTTCCGGGTTTTCCTGAGATCTTGTCCACCTTGGTTCCCAGGAGAACTTCCAGGTTCTCGTTTGAATAAAGCTCTGCAAACTTCGGGGTAAGGATACACTCCCTGCAGTAATCCATGCAGCAGCCGTCGGCCTTGCATTCGTGGGTCATGTAGGTTCTTGATAACTTGTAGGCCCTTCCCCCGAGCTCGGGTTCCCTTTCCACAAGATAGGTATGAATACCTTTATTTGCCAGGTCCAATGATGCCTGCATTCCTGCAACTCCGCCTCCGATTACAAGGGCCTTATTTTCCGCTTCCATTATGCAGCCTCCAGTGCGCGATCCAACATGGCAATCAACTGGATTGGTTCGAACTGCCGCAGGTAGGGCACATTTGACGGGCAGATGCTTGAGCAAGCACCGCATCCCATGCACAGAACCTCGTTCACCTCGGCAAGGCCAGTTTCCTCGTTCACAGTGATGGCTTCATAGGGACAGTTGACCTGGCACAGTCCGCATCCCGTGCACCTTTCCTCGTCAACTACCGCTGCAATCCCTTCTGTGTAAAGTTCATCCTGCGCAAGTACCGTCATTGCTCTTGCCGCTGCCCCGCTTGCCTGGGCCATGGCCTCGTCCATGAATTTTGGCGAGTGACAGCCTCCGCACAGATATATTCCAGCTGCGGCAAAATCAACCGGCTTTATCTTTAAATGCGATTCAAGGAAGAAATTGTATTCAGTCAAAGGAACCTTCAAAACCTGGGCAAGCTCCTCGTTATCGGGGGAAGGAAGATAGGAGGCGCTCAAGATAACGCTATCCGGCCTCAGCGTGATTTCCTTTTTAAGATTGGGGTTGTAAACTGTGACTTTAATATTCTCCCCTTCAGTTTCCACAACAGGTTTTCTGTCCTCCGTATACCTGATGAAGGTCACCCCCATCTCTCGAGCTTTTCTGTAGAATCTCTCCTTATAACCGTAGGTTCTAACATCCCTGTATAATACATAAACGTTTGCCTCGGGGTTCATTTCTTTTATCTTGATTGCGTTCTTCACTGCAACAGTGCAGCATATCCTTGAGCAGTACTCCCTGTTCTCATCTCTGGAACCTGTGCACTGTATCATTACCACATCATTTGCCGAAAATTTTCCCTCGCGAACCGTGTTTTCAAACTCCAGTTGTGTCATTACCTTTGAGCTCTCCCCGTACCCGTGAAGGCCCTTTGGTTTCAGCTCTGTAGCGCCCGTGGCAACTATGATTGTTCCCACATTCAAATCTGTGTTCGTATCGCCTTGATTTACGGTGGCAATGAAGTTTCCCACGTAACCGCCAAGGTTTGTGAGATTGGCATGTGTAAACACTTCAATATTTGGATCATCATTGATTTTCTTTATGAAGGATTCCAGTTTTTCTTTGGGATCATCTTCTGTCAACAGATGGTGGATGTTGCGCAGGTTTCCTCCAAGCTTCCCTTCCTTTTCGATAATATAGGCTTTAAATCCCTGGGCAGCCAGATCAAGGGCTGCGGTCATTCCCGCAATTCCTCCGCCGATAACAAGGGAAGAGCTTATGCATTCCACAGGTGATTTATGAACCGCCTTGTTCCTTCTCACCTTCTCAACTGACATTGCCACAAGATGCTTGGCTTTCTCAGTTGCCGCTTCATGATCGTTCTTATGAACCCAGGAGCAGTGCTCCCTCGTGCTTGTCAAATCGAAAAGGTATTCGTTCAATCCAGCTTCCCTTATTGTCTTCTGGAACAAGGGCTCGTGGGTTCTCGGTGTGCATGATGCTACAACGACCCTGTTCAGGCCCTGCTCCTTTACTATCTCCCTTATCTTGTCCTGTGTGTCCTGGGAGCAGGCGTACAGGAACTCATCAGCATAAACCACACCAGGGAGTGATTTTGCATACTCCACAAGACCCGGAACATCCACGACGCTTCCGATGTTTATTCCGCAGTGGCAGCAAATCACGCCTACCCTTGGTTCATCTCCTATATCATTTTCAGGTGGAAGGCCGTCTCCGGCTGAGGAGGTGTTCCTCTCATCTACCACATGAGAAGATGCTTTTGCAGCGGCACCCGAGGCCTGAGCCACAGTATCGGGAATGTCCTTTGGAGATGATGAGGCCCCGCACACATAGATTCCGGGTCGGGATGTTTTGAGAGGTTCGAAAAAGTCTGTTGCGCAGAAACCGTATTCATTCAAGTCCACGCCCAGCATGCCTGCGATACCCTTGGCGTCCTCTGTGTTTTCCATGCCTACCGACAGCACGACCAGGTCGAACTCATCCTCGTGCATCTCGTGGTTCTCGTCCATGTAAATGATCTTCAAATTCTTTGAACCCGGGATCTCCTCGATATGGGGAACCCTGCATCTGATATAATTCACACCGTATTCATTTCTCGCCTTGTTGTAGTACTCCTCAAAGCCTTTGCCGAACGTTCGAAGGTCCATGTAGAAGATCGTTGCATCGAGATCGGGCTCGTGCTCCTTTGCAATGATTGCTTCCTTGGTGGCATAGGTGCAGCAAACAGTTGAGCAGTATATCTTATCTATTTGCTCGTCTCGTGAGCAGACGCACTGAAGCCAGGCCACCTTCTTGGGGTGCTTGCTATCTGAAGGACGCTGCACCTGACCTGCAAAGGGTCCGGAAGCGGAAAGAATTCGCTCGAATTCCAATGATGTGATGACGTTATCGAATCTTCCGTAGCCGTATTCAGATTTGATCCTTGCATCTGTTAAATCATATCCGGTTGCAAGGATTACCGAGCCCACCGGAACCGTGATCTCCTTGGGGACCATGTCGTGATCTATCGCATCCGCCTCGCAGGCCTTGACACACTCCAGACATTCGGAGCAGACACCGCAGGAAAGACATCTTCCTGCCTCTTCAATTGCCTCCTCCTCGGTAAAGCCCAGTTGAACCTCGTCAAAGCTTGCAAGCCGTTTTTCCAAATCGATGGTCCTCACTTTTTTTCGCTCTTCCTTGGCAACGTTCGTAATATCAACTAAATCGCTTATATCCGGAAGTTCCTCTTCCTCCATGCTCTTTTCCAGGTCCTTTACACCCTGAATATACTTGTCAATGGCAATGGCCGCTCTTTCGCCAGCAGCTATGGCCTGGATGACCGATGAAGGTCCCGTTACAAAATCCCCGCCTGCAAATATCCCCGGTAAATTGGTCATGAGTGTTGTGGGGTTCACCTTCAGTCTGTCCCATTTCGTCATCTCGAACTGCGCCTCTTCGGGAAGGAAGGAAACATCAGGTGCCTGGCTTACGGCAGGTATCACATTGTCCACTTCGAGAATGAATTCCGAACCTTGAATCGGTATGGGTCTTCTTCTACCGCTCTCGTCAGGCTCTCCAAGCTTCATCTTCATGCATTCTATCTTGGAAACGGTCTTTCCGTCCTCGGTTAATAACTTGGATGGGCTTGTCAGGAAATGAAATTTAACTCCCTCTTCTTCAGCCTCTTCGATTTCTTCGATACTTACAGGCATTTCCTTTCTGGACCGCCTGTATAGAACATATACTTCTTTTGCACCCAATCGCAGCGAGCTTCGGGCGCAGTCCATGGCAGTGTTTCCCCCGCCAATGACGGCGACTCGCTCCCCTATATGCATGGGCTCGTGAAGATTCACATTTCTCATGAAAGTGACACCGTGATATACACCCTCTAAATCCTCGCCGAATATTCCCAGCTTAAAGGGTTTGTGAGCTCCTGCTGAAATAAAGATAACATCGAAATCCTTCTGGAGATCCTCAAGCTTGGTTCTCTCACCGATTGGAGCGTTCAATCGAACCTCCACACCCAGGCTGACGATACCTTCGATTTCCCTTCTTATAACCTCTCTTGGCAAGCGGTAGGAAGGAATGCCTACCCGCATCATTCCCCCGAGGACCGGAAGAGCTTCAAAAACTGTTGCATAGTAACCCATCATCCTGAGGTTATAGGCAGCAGTAAGTCCTGCAGGTCCCCCTCCTATAATTGCAATGCTTTGAGGTTTATCCTCACCAGGTTTGGGAAGAATGGGTGCATCATCGTAAGTGACCTCAAGATCTGCAATGAACCGTTTCAATGCGCTTATTGCCAAAGCATCGTCAATCTCACCTCTCTTGCAGTTCTTCTCGCAGGGGTGCGTGCATATTCTTCCGCAAATACCGGGAAACGGGTGAGCCTTTTTCACAAGCTCCAAGGCCTCCCTGAACTTTCCGTTGCGAATCAGGGCCACATAACCCTGCACATTGGTCTTTGTTGGACAGGCCAGTTTGCAGGGGGATTTTCCTTTCTTCTCTATTGTGTACTTTAAGGGAACAGCTTGAGGGAAAGGAATATAGGTTGCCCTCCTTTCTGATAGGCCCCTGTCAAATTCGCTTTTCAATTTCACAGTGCAGACCTCTGCGCATTCACCACAACCAACGCATTTCGAGACATCGATATATCTTGGATGCTGAAGAATGGTGGCCTTGAAATCTCCCGGCTCCCCTTCCAATTTAACGAGTTCCGAATATGTTAATAACTCTATGTTCGGATGTCCACCTGCTCCAACTAGTTTTGGCGAGAGGGTACACATTGCACAGTCATTGGTTGGAAAGGTCTTGTCCAGCTGGGACATCCTGCCCCCAAGGGAAGGTGTCTTCTCCACAAGATAGACCTTGAGACCGGAATCGGCTAGATCCAACGAGGCCTGAATTCCAGCTATCCCTCCACCTATGACAAGAACCCCTTTTTGCAGGGCTTTTACATCCTCTTCAGTGAATTTCGAATCAACCTCTAAAATCTCACTTTCGGCCACCATAACATCAATCCTTAATCCGATTTGCCTCCATTGGGCTCGATAAACAGCTTGGCAACCTTCTTTTTCATTCCCAGTGGTTTGGGATCATATCCCATGGCAAGCCCCAGAATCTGGGGTGTGAAGACCACTGGAATCTTGAAATCAAGCTCCATCCTGGGATCCTTTTGGTATTCGCTGTACATGACATTACAAAACGGACAGTGTACAGCCATTACATCTGCATTGGCCTCGTGAACATGTATCAACTTCTCCTTGACCATTTTAACCGAGGTTTCCTCGTCCACTGCCAGAATCGCGCCTCCGCAGCACTGCTTCATGTTCTCGTATTTTGTGGGGATGACACCTGTGAGTGCCATGAGGTCGTCCACGGTATGGGGAATAATGGGATCCTCGAAATTATCGAATATCTCGGGTGGTTTGAGATAATGGCATCCGTAGTGAGGTGCCACTTTTATTGGGTTTAATTCTTTGGTCATGTTTTCCTTGATCTTATCAAGGCCTATTTCTTCATAGATGAACCTGAGAAAATGTCTAACTTCCAGTTTGCCCTGAAATTCCTTTCCAATGGCATTCTTCAATATACCGTTGATATGCTTGCGCTCCTTTTCGTTCTCTTTAAGTAATTTATTCACTTTCGTTAGGGTGGCAGTGCATGAATTACAGACGCTGATTATCGTGTCCAAACCCATTTCCTCTGCTGCCACAAGATTCGATGCGGCAAGAGCCAAAAAAGTGCTGTGATCCTTGGGTCCAGCAGGGTATCCGCAGCATACGAAGTCATCACTATCAACCAATTCGATTCCAAGTTTTTCGGCTACACGCCTCACCGCTGCATCGTATTCGAATGTTCTCAGCGCAACATTACATCCAAGAAAATATGCTGCCTTCATTTACTTATCTCCGCTCCCCTCTTCTAATATTCCTGTTTCCTTGATGATCTTTTGCACGTTTTTTGGATTTTCCGAAATAGGTGGACAGTTCAATTTTTCTCTCTTCGTATTCTCGAACTCCGAGAGTTCCGTAGTCCTTCCAGTCTTGTTAATGGCCTCAAGGCCAGCCTGATATGAAGAGTGCAGATGTCCCTCTCTTGCCGCGATGTTCTGGATTGCAGCAATCACACTCGTGATCTTCACGTTCTGAGGGCATCTCACATAACAGCTGTAACATGTGGAGCAGAGCCATATTGCTTCTGATGATAGTACTTCCTCTCTCAATCCCAGAAGTGACATCCATATGATCTTTCTGGGGTCGTATTTCGGGTTCTCCTTGGCAACAGGGCATACCGATACACAGGTCCCGCACTGAAAGCAGTAAAGAATGTTTTCCCCACCGGGTTCTTTGGCTATCTCGAACTTGAAATGGGGGTCAAGCTCCCCTACATCGATTTTCTGATTTGTCTTCTCTTGTGGAGCTTCAGCTTCGTCCATTTTTAATCACTCCCCACCCATGTGGATGAGGCCAAATTCGGTATCGCAACGGTGCGGGGAAAGTATTTTTGGCTATTAAACATTTCGGAATTATATCTGCGATATCCTATACTTTTATTACGATTGTCGTATATCGCTTATAAAGATTTCGTTGTCACTCAACAGGGTAAATGGAGGGGAATTATGATGAAAAAATCAGAACATCTCAATACCCATGGCTTCATGGGATAAATGCGGTATCCCCTTGTACTTTTTAGTTTCTGCCAGACTATATAACCTCTTGGTTCTTGTTATTCGCACCAAATCGGTATCAAGAACGCCTTCCAATGATTCGATATGTTCCAAAACGCCCTTTTTGGCTGCGGATAATCCCTTGGCCAATACGGATACCACCATGTCGCTTCCGTGCTCCTGAAAGGAATATGCAATATAACCCACTACAAAATATTTCGAAGGTTTTATCCGGCAGACGGCATCATGAATTTCTTGGTATTGTTCTGGATTTGCGGTGATGGTTACGGTAAATCTTTTTAGATCCAAACAAGTCCCCCTTGGAATCTGTAAGAACCTGGGCTTCATGAGATTGAAGATATGCACACCCGAAACACATTCAAGTGGAAGTATGTGCTGGCTCAGAAAGTTCAAAAAGGTGTCAGCATCCTTTGCCTCCGCAATCAAACTTGTTTCCCCCGCAACGAACCTTTTGGTCAGATATAAAAGCATTAAATTATCGACACTCCTCCATTTGCGGTAATTGTCCTTTATATACTGCCATACCTCGTCAAATCTAGCCTCGACATACCCTTCCCTTTTATCGCATCTGATCCTTGCAATCATCATCAAACTATCAATCCCCGATCCTTACAGTCATTTTTCCTGATTACTCAAAACCACTTTGAGACCAATTCTCATAAACCTCCAAGTCCTCTATCTGTTTCCCGTCTTTGATAATAAAGTACTGGCCGCAGTGAGTCTTCCATTCATCAGGTGTGGCCAGATTTTTCGATTTGATAACCGGTATGATCTCGGTTTTGATTACCCCCTTCAATACCTCAATATGTCTCATCACGAAATCCTCAACAACTCTTTTGTCTCCGGCAAGTAGGGAGATCAATATATCGCCGTGTCTATGGTACGAATAGGTAATGTAGGTTATCACGGCCTTGGAAGATGGTTTCATTTTGGATATGGACTCATAGATAAAGGGCGCCTCTCTTGGAACGACTTTCAGCGTGAGGGTGAACCTCTTCATGTTTTGGGAGAGATTTTCTGGAAGCGAAAACAATCTAGGCTCCATCATATTGAAGACCCATACATCCTTTATGCATTTTAAGGACGTTAAATGGTCCAAGATGAACTCGGAGAAAGCATCAGCAGATATTGAGCTCACAATGAGGCTTATATCCCTGTAGATTCCCCTGTTTGTAAGATAAAGGGGTTTAACGTCTCCGCTTTCCCACTCTTTGTGATTTTCTAATATATAATCCCAAACCTCATCCTCACCGCATTGGTTTTGCCCTGTCTCACTTTCATCATCCTCTATGTCTACACGAAATCTTGCTATCTGCATCATATAAGCACCTAAAAGCCGCATTGTCGCGGCAATGAAGTACAATCATAATCGACTTATCGATATATAATTGTATCTTTTCTACAAAAAATGTGTTTTGGATTTTGTTCAGATATAGGATTAGAAACAAACCCTCTTCATGACTTTCTCGATTAGTTCCGTTCTCAGCTCCGTCTTGCTCTCGAACTCTCCCTCCAAAGCCTCCTTTTCCTTCCCCAGTTCATAGCAAGTTTTATTGTCTACATCTATTAGCACTCCAGGAAGCCCGATATCCTCGAAATCCTCAAGATGCTTCACGTAAAATGCTTCACAGCAGCTTCCTATGAAGGCCTCAACTCCAGATTCTTTATATTTTGTGAGAGTTGCCAGGAGGTCATCAAAATCCAGAATCGTTACCACTTCTATATTATTCTCCTCTGCAAATTCATAGGAATCCCCGACATTGCAGTCATCGCATTTGATGCAGTCCTTTTTATGTCTGTATTCACACTCAGTGTCCTTGGCGCAGTAGGGAAGCAGAAGAACCGAGCATTTCGGCATGTCTTTTAGGGAGGCAACCACCGTGAATATTCTGTTAGCTTCTTCGGCTTCTATTCCGAACTCGCTGTATTCCAATTTATTCAGTGCCTTGAATATCACCTTTGTGAAATCCCCTGGTTCTATCCCTGGGATCTGCGGCTTTTTTTCTCGGAAGAATTCTGTAATTAAATTTTTTAGATGGGATCTCTCAGAGGATGTGTCCTTCATCCTCGCCTCCAGGTCCAGAATCGTTCTTTTCGGATAGGCAAAGAAATCGCCAGTGAGAAGAATACTGTGAATACGCTTTAATTTTGAGTCGGCAACAACAGAGGCCCTAATCAAACCTCCGCTGGCTTTATGCACTGCCCTTAATTCATGCCTGTGTTTCAAGGGTCTTCTGAGGCCGTATATCCATTTTTCGGATTCAAAGTATGAAAGTCTGTTTTCGAAATCCTCTTTTTCTTTTTGGGTTAGTTCTCCTTCCTCGAACTGAACACCAAATACTTCCTCGAATCCTTCCCTGATTGCCTTCTTCATTGTCTCCAATTCGGGGACGTGTCCCAGCTCCCATTTGAGGCAAGTCACTCTTTCCTTTACAGACTCTATCTCTTTGTCTTTGAGCTTTTCAATGGGTATGCGCAGAGCCCGAAGCATTGTCTCCACATCAAAGTCGGTAAGAAGGGTTCCCTGAAACAAAAACGCATTGCCTTCTAAAGCTCCCCCTGTTCCCGATATCTTTCTTCCTTCAACCTCGATATCGTTCTTGGGTCTGAATGCTGCATTCACACCCAGCTTTTTCAAACCCTTAATTGCACCCTCGCATAGTTTTTCATATAATTCTTCCACTTTCTTTGGTATCCCGGGGTGGCTCTTGGAGGCAAATATCTCCCATCCCAGCTGCGGTGCGTCAAAGTAGATGGCACCCCCGCCAGTTAATCTGCGGTTGATGTCAATTTTCTTTTCCCTGCAGAATTCCACTCTGATCTCCTGTTCCACACTTTGATGGTATCCTACAAGCACTGCATTTGGAGAGAATTGTAAAAAGCGCAGAGTGTTTGGAACCAGGTCCTCGCTTTTATTTTTTAAAATAGTTTCATCCAATGTTACGTTTTCCACTGCAGAACGGGAACCCGTGTCAAGCAATCTCCATTTCTCTATGAAACCACCATCCGGTTGAGGTTATGGATTCTTTAATATGAAAGCTGTAAAGAATGAACAGTACATTAAGAGAAAATCCTGCTTATTGCGAATAATCACCCAGCTGCTCCTTTATCATCTCGATATCAGTATCTTCAGGCATAAAGGGAAAGTTCCTGATAGGCCGTGAGGGTCTTTCATTGCCAAAGGGCCTGTTGCATGCAACTTTTCCGTCCTTTCCTGGACATCCTGATGTCATAAAGGCTTCACTGTATTTTTTCAAGTCCTTTAGGTCTAATCCGAAATCAGTTATCTGGCCCTGCTCATTGAACTTCATGTTTTCCATATTACCAAGGCCTTCGTTAATGAGGTATCTTGCAAGCTGAATCCTTCTGTATTTACCATAAGTAGGCTGAATATGTTTCTGCAGTTTACTTCCCTCCTCGGGATAGAACGAGAACAGATGCGTTTTGGCTCCAAGATCGTCTGCCCTTTGCATGGTCGCAACAAAATCCTTTTCGGTCTCACCCAGACCCACAATAAGATGCACTCCCACATTGCCCGCTCCGAATACATCGCAAGACCATTTTACTACATCCCAGTAATGCTCCCATTTATGAGGACCCGAAACTCCCTTCCCTCTGTTCTCCTCGAAAATATCCGGGGTGACGCAGTCGATTGCAACACCTATCATGTCCGAGCCAGCATCCTTGATATCCTGTATGATCTCCTTGTTCTTTATCATGGTTGGTGAAATCAAACCTGAAATCAAAAGCTCGGTCTCATCCTTGAACTTCCTCATAACAGTGCACATGTCATCCAGTGCTTTCGGATGTGTTATCATGGAAACGCATACCCTCTGAAGGTGCCCTCCATGCTTCTTTGTCCTATCGATTATTTCGTCTATTGAATAGGATGGCCAGTCAACACGTATGAAGGTTCGGTCCTCTTCCTCAATCTCCCTTGTCTTGGAAAGACCGCAGTAGCTGCACTTTGCCTTGCAGCCGTCCTCGTATGTCAGAAGAAGGTTTAACGCATTGAGTCTTGCATCCCTGTAAAATTTTCCTGGTAATAATTTCATTGTCATGGCAGCAGCAGTGCTTGTCTGAACGAACTCTGGGCTATTTGCAGGCATCTTCATCCAACCTTTTCAATTCGTCTTCGATCCAGGTTCTGATGTTCTGTTCCCCTTCCAGTATATCTTCCGAGGATAGTTCTGAATCCATATCTTTGGGTTTGATCTCCACTATCCAGGCATTGTAAGGGTCCTTGTTGACCCTGATGGGATCGTTTACGACTTCTTCGTTTATATTCACTACTTCACCGCTTACAGGCGAATAGAACTTGGATACGAATTTGGCTGACTCGAAGCTTCCAATTGCCTCACCCTGTTTGAACTCTTTATTGTCGATGGTGAGGTAGCTTAGGTAACCTGCGTTCTCTGTAAGAAAAGAATCCATCCCGATTCTGATATTGCCTCCCTCTTCTTTGAGCCATACATGGTTTCCGTTCTTCTTGTAATACTTCCTGTCCAACGGGAATTTCAGATTTTCAATTTCAATCACATTCCGCCCCCCTGATCTTATTACGAATTAACATGTAGGTATTGGATTTATTTGCTTGTTTCGTACAACTCTTTCAGAGTATTTAAAACTTCTTTTTCCGCAAAGATTTTGCCGAACATCGACGTAATCAATGTATCATATGAAACATCATAACCCGAAGCCCTTACTATCTCAAGCTCCATAATCTTTTTCTCCTTAAGTTCAAGGTTCAACTCCACATTCCAATCTTTTTCAATATAAGTTCTGTTGAATATCATTACACTTTCACGGATTTTGATATCCCTTCCTTCCTTTTTGGGCACCCTCTGAAAGAGCCATTTCTCACTTGAGAACTGCTCTTCGAGCTCCCTCATCAAATCAAATACATCATCCTCAGGCTCAGAACGTTCCATTGGTCCCAGTAATTTTTCATATTCCAGGACAAGTGATTTTCTCATTTCCTCTTGAGAGGGAATCTCCCCCAGTTCATTCTTGATTGTTGTCATATTGCTCTGCATACCGTTAAAAACCATCTTTCTGAAGCCTTCATTGGGAACGTTCAGAATCTCAACCATTGTTTCGAAGTCGAAATCTAAAAGAAGATTCCCGATTAAAACCTTGCAGTCCCCGATTTCTCCTCCTCCGTTGCCCGAGATCTTCTTTTTATTTACTATCAAATCATTTAAAGGAACGAACCTTCCTTCCATCCCAAGCGAATTTAATGTCTTTACGACAGGTTCCAAAAATCTCTTGAAGAAAGCCTCCTGGAATCTTGGGGTTATCGGGTTGTCCCTTCTGAGAATCAATTGAAAGAAGAGCTGATCTTTGTCAAGATAAACCGTACCTCCACCTGTCTCCCTCCGAAAATATCCGATATCGTTCTGTTTGCAGTATTCCAGATCCAGCTCTTTTTTGAGATCCCCTGCAAAACCTATGCAGGCATAGGGCTCCTTTGTGGAGGTGAGTATCAAGCATTCCTCGTTCTTTCTTGCAAGGGCGTGGTAGATTAATTGAGTGTCCTTCCAGTTCATTGGCGGAAGATCGTATAATTTTATTACAACTCCTCCATTCATTATATAACATATTTTGAGCATGTTTGCAATACATCACAACCTGCGGTATATCACAAATACCAAGATAACCCAGATAACAACAATGGAAATAACAGTGAGACTCAGGGGGATATAGGCAAGGTCAATCACCTGCCCGGTCCATGCAATGTAGACAATAAGTGAAGCTGCAACCAGACTTACAGCAAGTATAAGTCCCACCTTCCTGATATAGGATTTCAAGTCCTGGAATATGGTGTCGTCAACTTTTATTTTCAGTTCATCGGCTTCAAGTTTCTTTAGAATATTATCCGCTCTTTTCGGAAGCGAGTGCATAAATTTCTTGTAATCTCTTGCAGTTTCCAGCATCTGCATGGGATCGGGTCTTAATTGATACCGCTTCTGCAGAAGCGGAATCATATTGGATTGTGCCACCTCAACGATATCGAACTTGGGATTCAGTGTCTTGCATACACCTTCCACCTGCATGAGCGCTCTTTCGAACAAAAAGAAGGAGGAGGGAAGCATGATATTGTGCTTTAAGGCGACATCAACCATTTTCTGGTTCATACCCGAATCTACGGGAATGTCCTCCTTTCTTAAGAAATTGTAGTCAATAAAATCCCTAAGGTCCCATTCCAATCGTCTGAAATCAATATTCCGGGCAGGGCTCTTACTCAATTCCACAAGGGATTTGGCTGCCTGGTTTATGTTCTGCTGTACAAGGGAAATATAAAATGTACTTATCATATCCTTTGTCTCTTCATCCATGTATCCAATGGCCCCGAAATCCAGAAAGCAAACCTTGCTTCCCTTCATCGCAAAAAGATTTGCCTGATGCGGGTCCGCATGAAAGAACCCGTCAATAAATATCTGCTTGATATAGGCCTTGCCCACAGTATCTGTAATAATCTTGAAGTCGATGTTCATCTCCTTCATTTTTTCCACTTCATCCAGGGGCACACCATCTATGAACTCCATTGTCAATACCTTTTTTGTGGAGTACTTCCAGTAGACCTTGGGGATCACAATGTTCTTTTCAGAAGCCAGGTTCTTTCTGAAGCGCTCGATATTTCTTGCCTCTATCGTGTAATCGATCTCCCGAAGAATCATATGCCCGAACTCATCGATTACTCCCTGGGGGTCGAAGTTCTCGATTCTCTTGAATGCCTTTTCCAAAACCCCTGCCAGATTGCCCAGTATTTCGATATCGGCTTTGATCTTGGATTTGATATCGGGTCTCTGGACCTTTACTGCAACTCTTATCTTGCCTTCTTTTAAAATCCCTTCATGAACCTGCCCAATGGATGCTGCGGCAATGGGTTCTTTACCGAATGACTCGAAAACGTCCGAAATCTTCTTACCAAGCTCCTCTTCCACAATTTCTTCTATCTTTTCAAAGGGAACAGGGGGGACATCATCCCTGAGGCTCCCCAGCTCTTCTGCATATTCCTCGGGTATGAGATCGGGGCGCGTGCTCAGCATCTGACCGAGCTTGACAAACGTGGGACCCAGGCTTTCAAGAAGCAAACGGAACCTAATGGAGGTTCTTTTCTCCTGGGCATCCTTTCTTTCTTCGGTATCCAGCCCGATGTCCTTCAGAGTGCTTGCCGAATCCACGATCTTTCCGAAACCGGTTTTCGAAAGTGCGGCAAGTATCTCACCAACACGCTTGTAGTGAACGTACTTTTTGTTTAGTAAACGCCTGATGGGTTCCCGGGCGCCTTCCGAATCATCCAAAACATCTCTATCGAACATGTAGACTTCCTCAAACTGCAACTCCTATATTTTGGAAATATATATATCTTCCTCTTTTAAGATATTATCCAAAAAGATTGATTTGCGGTAATTCCAAACCTGCCATCCTCAGGGCGATATCGATTATCATTGCAATTGAGAAGAACCAGAACCAGCCTGCTGATTTGAAGAATGTTTTGGCCCCGATTCCGGGAATGGGATTCTTTATGAGGTTGTCGGCAAGCGTGATCAAAAGAATGGCTGCAAGGACGGAGCCTATCAGGTAGATTATTCCCAGATCAGTGAACAGGAAGATGATAACTGACATGAAGAGAACCGCAGTCCAGCATCCGAATATGAACTTTGCCGTGGCCTTGATTCCGTATTTCACAGGCATTGTGGGTATTTTCCTCTTTCTGTCCCCCTCCACATCCCTGCACACACCGCTCCAGGTAAAGCCCGGCTCGTAAAAGAAATAGATCACTGCAAGCAGGAGCGCCTCCAGAGTTATCTGGGGAGTGTAGACGAAGAACACACCAAAGGGCATGATTGCAGTGGGAAGAACAACCATGAAATTCGAGAATGGACTCTTGTATTTTGCCATGGAATAGAGCAAGATACACAGCATCTGAATTATCCCTATCATGCCTGTTACAATATTGAGGTAGAACAAGATTATTATGGATGGGATCCCGAGAATTGCAGGATATACCATGAGATGGCTCTTCTTTATTCCATGAGTAACTGCCTTGTCCTTTCTTACTTTCGAAGCATAATCCAGGTCAGCATCAAAATAATCGTTCACTGCATAGCCTGCTGTTACTCCCAGATAAGAACCCACCATGAGGAGCAGTAATGTGATGATAAATTCCGAATCCGAAGAAAAGTCCCCGTATTGAATTGAGGCAAAAAGCGCCATTGCCGCAACCCAGGGAAATGTCACTATCCCGATAATAGGCCTCATTGTTATTACGAGCCCCTTTGCAAAACCTGCCATGTTCAATCATCCTTGAAATCGCTTATGGGTAATTCCCAATCTCTATTTATGACTTCTGCTCCACTACCTCTTTTAAATCCTTTCCCTTTGTCTCTACTCCCATAACAAGCACAGTTATTCCTGCTATACCGAAACAAACCGCAAATACAGAAAGGGTAAGATAAATCGAAATCGGCATCAATAAAGCTCCGAACATTGGTCCTATGAATGCACCTATCCTTCCTATCCCGCTTGCCCATCCGATTCCTGTTGCCCTTGCCTCGGTTGGATATAATTCGGGAGTGTACGCATACATTCCGCTCCAGCAGGCAGCCAAAGAGAAGTTCAAAAGAGCGGCCGAAAGAATCAGATAATTTGTTTCCTCTGAAATTGCAAAGAAATAGGCAAACAGTGCGGATAGTAAAATGAATATTCCGGTAACCTTCTTTCTGCCTATCCTGTCAATTAAAAAGATTGCAAGCAGGTAACCCGGGATCTGGCCCATTGCAGATATTATGACAAAGGAATATATCTTGTCAATCGAGAAAGCAAGGGTTCTGTAAAAATATGTAGGAATCCAGATCAGGACCCCGTAATTTGCCAAGGTCAGGAAAAACCACGTTATCCAGAGCATGACTGTGATGCGAATGAATTTCTTATGCCAGAGTTTTGACAATGATACCTTGGGTGTTTTTTTGACTGGCTCTATTGTTTCATAATCAAGGTCTACTTTGTTTTCCATTGCAATTTTATCTATTATCTCTTTGGCCTTTTTCTCACGCTTAACCAGCATGAGATATCTTGGAGATTCGGGTACGAACTTGTAGATGAGCAGAACCGTAAATATCGGAAGGCCTGCGATCATGAACAGGACGCGCCATCCCAGTTCAGGTTTGGGAATGATGTACCAGGCCAGGAATGCTGCTAATAAAGTTCCCAGGATCCAGAAGCTCTCCAGAAGGACCATGAACTTACCCCTGGATTTTGTGGGCACGAACTCGGATAATAGAGCGCTTGCAACAGGAAGCATGCCTCCCACTCCGAATCCTGCAGCGCATCTCACAGCAGCCAGCCACAGGTAATTGTCAGGTATGTAGGCTCCCAGAAAACCGAATATGGAGAAAATTGTAACAGTTGCCATGAACGTTTTTTTCCTACCTATATAATCAGACGTCATTCCCCAGAACCAGGCACCTATGAGCATGCCGATAAAGATCGAGCCCGAGATAAGACCTTCCTCATGAGGCTCCAGTCTCCAGGCAAATTTCAGTGAAGGCAAAATAAAAGCAATTATCATGATCTCCATGGCATTGAAGGCCCAGGCAAGGCCGCATATGAGCAGTAATTTGCGCTGGAATCTTCCGGCTCCAGTCGAGTTTATGAGCTCCCCAATAGGTTTTGATTTTCCTTTGTTTTCGGGAGTCTTTACGTCCTTCTCTTCCAGGTTTTCAACGTCTTTATCTTCCGCAGTTTCCACGTCCTTCTCTTCTGCCACATCTACTTCCATATCTCCCGCCGCATCTACGTCCTCATCTTCCGTAATCTGCACACCCTTCTCTTCCATAAGATTTATGCCCCTTTCACTACCCATCAAAATACTCAATTCCCCTTCCGAACCGTAATTTTCGCTTTAATCACAACTTCTGTTTTAACTGAATTGGAAACGCAGCAGGAATCATCCAATTTCTTTACTGCTTCCTCAACCTTGGGAATATCCTCTTCCCTTGTAATTGTTATGGTTGGATTTATGGTAACCTTTGTGAACCTGAACACGCCTCCGCCTGCGATCTGCGACTCTCCAACTGCTTCGCTTTCATAGGAGAGCACCTCCACATCCTCATCCTTCAAAAGCCAGAAGAAAGTGAGCATTGCACAGGCTTCAGCAGACGCCACAAAGAGCTCGTCAGGGGACCAGGCACGTCCCGGGCCTCCCAGATTTTCGGGAAGCGCAATTGGAATGGGGGGGTTGCCTTCTGAGGAGGTCTGGCCTCTATCATTTTGAGTCCATTTTATCCTTGTATTATATGTATATTTTCTCGGTTGAAATGAAACCATGGTTATCAACTCCCATTATTCTACATCTATTAACATCCTGATTTTTCTACCATTATAAAATATTCTGTTATAATGTTTGTCATGTTACCTAGGATTAGAACAACCAATAATAATCCCCAAAACATACAGGGGGTCATGATCCCTATTGCCTCGGCCAAAGGCATTGTGATTCATTCACCGTCCATGGGCATCGTGGCCTTTCATTCCAGCCCCTATCCTTCCCATGTCCAGGGCGGGGCAGTGGATATATTCGGAAGCCGTGAATTCGAAACTCCTGCAATAAGCCCTGTCTCAGGAGAAGTCACTCTAATCGATAAAAGCAAGGTGGGCAAATCCCGGTATTTCGAATCCGATGATTACGATTACATCATCGCAATAAAATCCCAAGGGGTCTGCACCCGCATCCTCCATGTGGAGCCCGAGGTGGAGGTTGGGGATACAATCGAAGTTTCCGAAAGACTGGGAAGCTATATTCGCACACCACTTCTCCCTTTCTGGTCCTATCCCCATGCCCACATCGAGGTCAAGGACTGCAAGGATGTGTCCCACCCCCAGGACACCTTTCCTTTAAAGCCAATTGTGAAGGGTAAATTTAAAGGGAGCCAGCGTACTGAATTCACCTCGTTCTCAGGAGAAGTTAAAGTATTCACACCCAACTACATATTGGTCTCGCCTTCGATCGATTTCTTCGGTTCTATCGGGAATTTTCACGGGATAGCGGTCTCGGTTGGGGATGAGCGGGGAATCCTTGACGCCCAGACTCCCTGGAATGCATATGGGGGAGTTATCCTGGGGGAGGATTCGGAAGTCAAGGTTGGGGATGAGGTTCATTTCGGGTCAGTTCTTTTGGGTAAAATCGAACGAATTTCGGGAAGTCTGGCCACCTATGTTTTGGGAGGTGAATTGGGAGATGGGATAGACAGGTATTCCAAGGGGTTGCTCTATAAGGATGTTGGGAGGTTCGAGGTTCCTTACAGGAGGATCAAGGTTAATGGGGAAGTTTTTCTGGGGATATCTACCGGGTTGTTCTTGAGTGAGGAGAAGTGTGTTAGGCTGGTTCCGTTGAAGCCGCTTGAAGAGGAGGTTGAGGTTGGGGAGGAGATTGTGGTGGAGTTGGATGTGGAATGATGGTTATAAAGTAATGTTCTTT
>CBDVCK010000018.1:0-23019 GCA_965372465.1 uncultured Thermoplasmata archaeon
GCAAAGTAATTATCTATATCAACTTCGGGATCGACATTGTTGATTGTGACATTCACTTCACTAATGCCAAAGTCTCCATCATCGTCTATTACTTTTAGTTTTACTGTGATATTTATCTCATCCTCCCATACAAATGAAGTAATGACTCCTACCCCATCATCGAACTCTCCATCAGAATCGAAATCCCAAAAGAAATAAAGGGAATCATTATCAGATGGTGTATCAAACGAACCTCTGGCATCGAAGTAAACGATTTCTCCCTCATTTGCGAAAATATCCATTCCTGCATCTGCAACAGGGGGTCTATTTTTCACAGTGATATTGATGTGATCATCATCCTCGTTGTTCAGATAATCCCAGACGAATAATGCTACGAGTTTTACCCCTTGTTCTGTGTAAGTATGAGTCGGTGTAACACCATATCCTACACATCCATCCCCGAACCACCAAGTATAATTGAATATTCCGATATTGTCTGAGGAGTTGGAACCATTGAATTGATTTGTCTCATCCTCATAAACCTCATAATCAACTCCCGCATCAGCAATAGGAGGAATGGTGTCACCTACCACCAGGGTGAAGTTAGTCCAATCGATACCGCTATGGCCATCATCAACAGAAACATTTACCCAAAAAGTCATTCCCGTACTTGGCGGGATTCCGCTTAAATTTCCTGTTGTAGAGTTCAAACTAAGCCAGGACGCATTGGTATTCAACGACCAGGTTAGATTATCCCAGTCCTCTAGATCCTCAGCCTCGTAATCATTGTGATAAAGAATATTCTCTTGGCCTCCTAGATTGTTCCCAGTTATGATATCAGGAAGTGAATTCATCACATATGGTCCATTTTTAGTATCATCTTCGGTCCATAATCCATTTGATTCTTGTACAGCAAAGTGGAAGGTATAATTCGAACCTCTTTCAAAACCTGAGATTGTGTAAAAGTACCATTTTCCATCCGTGTAATTAGTATCACTGGAATTAACTTCATTGGATATCATTTCCCAAAAGCCCAGATATGATGTCCCGTTTGTGATATTTAATGTAATTGATAAAGGAGCTTCATTTGCTGGATTCGAATATCTTACTGTAAAATTGAACCACGTTGAAAGATAGCCTATGCTCGGTTCAATACCTCCGAAAAGGGTAGGTAATGCACTGACCTCGTAAGTCAAGTTCCATTCGAATAAAGTGGGTGTTAATGCCCTATTAAAAGCTGTGAAATTTGCCCTGAATTTGATCTTACCGGAAGAGATGCTTACTGAAGACAAGTTCCCATTAGAAAGTACCTGGTACCATGTCCCACCACTATCTATTGAATACCAATAGGTTAAATTTTGCCCATTGGTCATATCCTCGCTTATCAAAATTCCCCAATTACTGAGATCATCAGGAATGAAATCGTTCTTCATTTCCAGTGTTCCGTTGAAGCTGAACTGTAGATACGAAATATTCATATCCGATAGAAGCGGGGTTTTTGAATAATTTAAGGTGCTTAAGTTGACAGAATATTTCATGTACCTGCCTACCGGTGAAATTACTTGATCTCCTGAGGGTACAGAATATTCTGAGGACCAATCACTCCATGAGATATTATCAAGAGAAGAAGCTGTTCGAATGGAATAGGCGGTTTCTTGTGGGTCCGATAAATTCCAGCTTATTATGTCCCAGGCCACTTCAGAACCTGCATCAAATACTTCGGATATGAAATTCCCTGACCAAGAATAACCCAAAGTCGTGATTATCACATTATCGAACTTGACAATACATGCTGAATCCAATGCAGAATTCACATCCATATGTAGTTGAAGGCGAATATTATAATCTCGAGATTCGTTCATATATTGGCCTACATCCAAAGATATGGTATCTGTTAGATTATCGGTGATGGTATGGTTCCATACTGATTGTCCATCGATCTCTACTGAAAGGTCTGCGGAGGAGTTCAGAAATTTCTCAACACTGAAGTCGAAACTCAGATTGACTGCAGAAGGGATGTTAGGTGTATCATTGGGTTTGCAAAAGGTTTGATCTACATATGCGGTTTCATTGAAGGTAAGAGGAGCAAAGGAGGTATAGGATACATTGAGTTGTGGAGGATTTGTACTTTCGGAACTGCTCAACTTTGCCCGAGCATCATCATCACCTTCTTCATGAATCCCAATCCCAAACCAACCTCTGCTTAGATTGGCCTGAATATCGGAGATGGCTTGTGGACCAAGATTCCATTCATGATACACCTCGTTCACACCATTCTTTAATGAATTATCGTTGTTTACATAAAGTGATCCATTCTCGCAGTCTGTATAAAGAGAGTTGGCATCTGCTCCACTATAGGGGACGTCTAAGGCATGAATATCGATAATGTGGGCACTATCCGTAGAAGCTGATTCTATATCAGCGTAGAAAGATACATTATCAATAACGGCTGATGGAGGAATACTACTCAAATTGAAGAAGAAATAGGATCTGTCAATAACATCCCATCCCCCTTCATTGCCAAACCCGATAGAGGTAAACTCCCAGGCATTAAAAATACCTTTCCCCAAAGTAATAAAGTATCTCACAATACCATCTTCATCAAAAATAGGTATTAAATAAGCAATTTGGGAGGTTGAATAAATATAACCCAACTCTGCCTTGTCGATAGTCCCGTTATATCTAGCTTTTAAATGAGAATCGGAGGTATACATCCAGTCTTGGTTTGAAGAGAAATCCCCGTTTTCTACAATGTTCACACTCTTCATCTCATCCCCCAAAATCACATCTCCAGCTGGTTGGGAAATCGTGTTTGTGAAAATACCCTTGTCAAAATCGTTCTGGGTTGATTGATTCCACCAAAACTTCTGGGACGTGAGGTTGACAGCTCCGTTTTCCATTGTCAGATTATAGAGGTTATAATCGTTTTCATCATCAAAATTCCATGTTGCGGTCTCTGTATAGTCGCCATTTTCAACAACATCTGGCTCTGCAGATACATTACTCATAGGATTATGTAAATATATCGTGAATTGAAAAAATAACAAAAAAATAATACTTAAGGCGATAAGATTATTGATTCTTTTATTCCTGCTCATCGACACCACTTGTTCTGCTCTCCTTAATCTCAAAGGTTCTCTTTGCCAATTTTTTATTGAAACGATTTTAATGAGATATCATCTTTATTACATGGTTGAATCGCTTCTCTTCTTTCTCTGCAATGGCTTTCCCCTTAAGAAATTCAGTTACCTTTATAAGACCATCGGCTACTCTCTGCAACCCCTCTTTTGAGGGGTTTGTAAAATCAACATTCGCCTTTTTAAACTGGTAAGCAATCATAGGCATGGCAGCCTCCATGCCTCCATGAAGTTCGCAAAATATGGAAATGATTTCATCAGAAGCCTCAACAGTCGTCATAGGACGATTAGCGGTGTATTTGGATTGCATCAGTATCTCTTCAGGGCTCCTTTTGTCCGCAGAATCATTTTCTTTGGATTTTTCTGCCATTGGTTATCACCAGTAAGTTGTAAGCTGGGTATTTGGCACACTTGGTCTATTTCACTCTTTATAAGCCTATCCATGTATATAATCCTTTCCCAGTGGTCTCTTGGTAATTATCAGAGTAATTGCATAATTGTTCATTGAAAATTATATAAATAGCATAATTAACCTTCTTATGATTAATTCAAAAAAGGGTTCGGATCTCTCTTCGTGGACCAATTTCCCCCACCAGGTTATCTGTAATAATATTTTTAACCTCTTCCGGATCCTGGATTTGGCCTAAAACCCACATCAGTTTTACAAAAGCCGTTTCAGGAAGCATATCTCCCCCGGAAATCACACCCGCTGAAACCAGATCTCTTCCTGTGGAATACACGTTCATGTTAATACCACCATATAGACATTGAGAGGTCATGACAACATGTATCCCAGATGATACGGCATATTTTATACTCTTAACTAGTTTCTGAGGAGCATGACCCAAACCTGTACCAGCTATGACTATTCCCATGTAATTATCTATTATGTAGTCGAATATTTCCCTGTCGATACCGGGATAGATATATATTAGAGCTACCTTCTTCTCCATTTTATCATATACTTCCACTGTACCTTCTTGTCTTTTTTTATGGGGTGCAACCAACCTGATCTTCCCATCTTTTATAGTGCCTAATGGTTCATTGTTGATACTACGAAATGCTTTCCTTGAACTTGTGTGCATCTTTCTGACCCTACTTCCGCGGTGTATCAAAACGCGGGAGTCTGAGGTTTCGCCATGCATCACCACAACAACCTCCCCCAAATCGGAATCCACAGCCAGTTTTGCAGCAGAAATTAGGTTCAAATTTGCATCCGTGGACGGTCTGTCACTTGAACGCTGGGACCCCACCAGAATCACAGGCCCGGAAAGATTTCTCAGCATGAATGAAAGGGCGCATGCCGTGTATCCCATGGTATCTGTGCCATGCGGAATGATAACTCCCTTTGCACCGGAATTGAGTTCAGATGCGGTTTCTCGTGCAAGTTTTTGCCAGTGCTCAACCTCCATATCCTCGCTGAATATACTGAATAGTACTTTTGCCCTGATATCGCACATCTTCGCAATTTCGGGAACAGAATAGGCCAAATCTCTGGCATTCATTGCAGGATGCACTGCACCTGTCCTGTAATCCACGTAACTCGCGATGGTTCCTCCAGTTCCTAAAATCGATATCTTGGGTTTACCACTTTCATACTCCATTTTCTCTTCTTTTTTGTTTGGTTTTTCGCCTTTATTTACCAGTTTTATCCGGGTATTATCGTTAATCGCGATTCCGATGTTGTATCCGGTATCGAGTTTTATGGTTAGAATGTCATGGCCGCTGAACTCATGATGGGGCATTAATATACCGCAAAAAAGGCCTTTTTTCGAATTAACCTCGATGAAATCTCCTATGTCTACTTTGGCCTCTTTTAGTAAGTTGTGGATTCTATCGGGATAAGCCACAAGATCACGAACCAAAATAGTAATTACAGGATAATAGGTTTTTTATGGACATATTTCCTAAAAAACCCGTTTTTTTCCAATATTTAAGGAAATTATCCATAAAACAGTCAAAAAACTCCACCAAACTCCTTAATATACTTAGGCGATATAACCTCTAATGAGGTGTATGAAATGCGCAGCAACAATCTGATACGAAATCCTCCAAAATCGGCCCGAAAACGCAGGTCTGAAAACAAAAACAATTATATAGGGAAAAATTCTTTACGGCATTCTGTTGAGGTGCGAAAAATGATTTCCAAAAGAGCATTGCGTATAGGTTTTATAGCCTTCATGCTGGTATCGAGTGCTATGTTCATTTTTATACCAAAGACTGCCGAGGCAGATCTAATAACTCAAGTTGAGATCAGAATCAACCCACCTGCTACAAGGGAAGTTGACGTTTCGCCAGGTTCTACTGGAGTGGTCTCCTTTATGGGTACCGTCAGTGTGACTTATATCAATACCGCGGTGCCTCTAATGGTATCCTTGAGCGCCTCAGTTCCCGGAGCTCCTGCTTCTTTATCCCCTGCTGGTATGATATTTCAAGGAACTGGTGATAATGAACAGCAATTCGTTTTAGATGTGACTGTACCGCAACTGACCCTTAGACAGTCAATAAAATTTAGGGTGGACGGAACCTGGAACCAGGGAGGTACATCAGGACAATGCATACCTGGAGAGGGACAGGTTCAGGTCCTGCAATTCCAGAGGCTAACTGTCTACTCTGAACTGCCGCTAATCGAGACCGGTCCCGGAACCCAGGCCGTTTTCAGCATCAGGGTGGAGAACACAGGCAACTTCGAGGACGAAGTGAGATGGGAATATATAAACCTTGAAAAGTTCTCAGATAAGGGATGGACCATCCCGTTATTGCCGAAGACCACCGTTCCAAGACTGGAACCCAAGGTATTCAGTCTTCCAATAACATTACCTCATGATTGGACAATCTGGATTGACAAAGTAGAGACCATCCAGATCAGAGTAATATCAACCTCGTCGGCAGGTGAATCCGTGTTCGAGGATTATCCAATATTCGTCCGAGTCAGAGGTATATACATCCCGGGTTTTGAACCCGCTTTTGCACTCATGGCAATTGCATTTATCGCTGTGGTGATCAAAAGGAAGCACGATATGAACGGATGAACGGATTTTCAATCCTATAAATACCCAAATAGTTTATAAACCCAAATGGGAAGGGTGATTGCATGGATGTGCGAATAGACTTAGGAGACGAGATTGAGGAAGAAGACTTTGAGGATGAGATTCTGGACGGAGAGTTGGTGGATGTCGAGGAAGAGTTACCTTCCGAGGTACCCCTTGAGGAGCCGGCCCAGATGCCCCCTGTCGGTCCCCCGCCAAAAGCACCGAAGCCAGGAGCGAAGAAACCTTTGATGGTGGTGGCCATAGTAATTGTAGTAATTCTCGCTGTAATTTTTGTGTACATTTTTTTACCCCGCCCTCCATCTAGTATAGCCCTGCGTAGGGAAGTAACCTCAGATGGATTGAGATTGATTGCTGAGATAAGTTCTGATAGCGCAACCGCAAGTTCGGGAACTGCAAAAATAACAATTACACATAATGGCTTAACTGTCTACGAAAACAATAACTGGAAAATATCAAGCAACAGCGCCAGTAAAACCATTCCCTGGGATGAATTTGTAATGGACAACGGCGAATATTCCATTTTGGTTGAATATGAAGGAGTCTCGGATGAGATCTTCTATGATATCGATTTTGTCTTAAAGAATGTGGCTATTACGGTTTACGATGAAACTCTCGAAAATGGCCCCCTGTTCTATCTAAGCGTCGGAGTTGGAGGTGAAAATAATGCACTTCCAAGAGACTCGGAAATACGAATTGCGAGCATAGAACACGAGGATGGAGTTCATCATGTTACAACAGGCATTAACGAATGGATAGATGTGACAAACATTGCCCAGCATGAAGAAATCCTAAATTACGATTTAAGTGGGATTTACACAATAACAGTGGATGTTAAAAACAACGATGTCCAGGATTCTTCGGACTATGCAGAATTCTCAGTTGAAACTGATTTGCTTATCAACTCGCTACCCGATGCAACACTAACATGGCAAGATGAGAGTGGAAATGGTGTTGTAAACCGTGGAGAAAGAGTGGACTTTGATGGTAGAAATTCGGATGATGATGGTGATTTGATTTATAATTGGAGCATTATATATACAACACCTGAGCCTGACCAGGAAGTATATAGTGATCCAGATACTGATCAAACTAGCTTCACTTTCGACTCAGCAGGGGAATATTATGTTTACCTGACTGTTTCAGATCCACATGGTCAAATAGTGGTTGATTATAAAATAATCAATGTTCAATTTTAAGAGGAAATAATCATTAAGGATTTCCAGGGATAAATTACTTTTCAAACCATACCCAGATATCTCCCTACCCTCTCCATTCCTTCCTCGATCTTTTCATGGTTACCAACCCATGGACCGTAGGATATCCTCACACCATTTTTCAGGGAGTCCCCAAAGCCCTTTCCCGGGATGAAAAGCACTCCTGTGTTCTTAAGAACCCGCAAAACGAACTCATCCGAATCCTCGTCAACCTTCATAACCGTGTATAGACCGCCATCAGGCTCGAGTCTGGGCATTCCGAGATGCTTGTCGATTGCTGCAATAGTTGTCTTGGCTGCCTCTTCGTATTCCTTTCTAACATTCTCGATATATTTCTTGAGGTTCCCATCATCCAGGGCCTTTTGAAGATAGGCCTTCATTGCCATCTGATGCAAAGAGTCGGGACATAAAATGCTGCACTGCTGTATTCGCTCCATTCCATCTATCACATGCTCTGCTGCCTCCACCCATCCCAGCCTTCGGCCAAGGCCCCTTGCCCACTTGGAGTTTGAATGAAGGGATACCAGATTATCATGGTCCGAAGGGGACCACGAAAAATATTCGGGTGGTGACTCTCCAAAATACTGGGCCTTATATGCGTGGTCCAGAACCAGGTAAGAACCTCCCTCTTCTGTGATATCAAGCATGGTCTTTAAAAGCTCAACCGAAATCATTTTACTTGTAGGATTATCCGGAGCCGGAATCAATACTATCTTGGGTTTGTGCTCTGAATAGAGGTTCTTGAATTCCTCCTCTGTGGCACTCACATCCGGAATATAGGTCCAGCTCTCTGGGTCAAGGACCCTCAAATGTATAATTTTCGAACGCGGAAGGGCAAAATCCATCTGACCGGGATAATTGGCATAGGTCGGGTCCAAAAGCAGGATACTATCCCCGGGATCTGCAAGACAGATGAATATATCATGCATGACCTGGGTGCTGCTTTGACCCACTAGAATATGCTCGCATGACAATCCCTTTAGACCAAACAAAACCTCCTCGAATCTGGCTATAAGTTCCCGAAGCCCGCTGTCCCCTGGGGTTGTGCTGTACGCTCCGCTTTTATGAAACTCTCCGGAATCACTGCAAACATCGATATAGGATTGTCTGAAATCCTCTGGTGCGGCATGGTTCACCCATCCTCCTCCGAATGAGATTACATCATCGGGATCAAGACCCATGTTGATTATGTTCTTTCGCTCAGCCATTTTCATGATCTGTCTGATAGGTGATGGTTTTTGTATCTGCTCCACGACAATTCTTGAGAGTGGGGGATTTGTCATAGTATCACGAAAAAGGGTAATGGATAATGGGATATTAAAGTTGTTAGGTTATCTCAAAAAGGAGTTCACGATAATAGGTATCTTATCAATTATATCGGTTGCCATCATTGAATATCCAAGGTCCTTAAAAACCAGATCCCCGGAAGTCCCGTTTGTGAATGCTGCGATTCTTGATGAGTTGAATGGAGAAACACCCTTGGCCATCATTGCTCCGCATAATCCTGCCAGAACATCACCGGTTCCTCCCACAGTCATACCCGGATTGCCGGTTTTGTTCAATTTGATTTTATCGCCATCTGAAACAATATCGACTTCGCCCTTGAGAAGTATTGAAAATCCGGTTTTTTCGGCAAAATTCTTCACCTGTTCAGCTCTTTTATCCAAATCTTGTGATATCTTCTCACCTCTCAGTATCTTGAATTCTCCTGCATGTGGAGTTAGAATCCCCCTCTTGTCTTTGAGTATTTTTAAATTCTCTGCAACTGGCTTAATTGCATCGGCATCGATTACCATAGGTTTTTTACATCCTTCAATGAATTTGGATATTGCGTTTGAGGTATCAGGATGAGTTCCAAGTCCTGGGCCGATTATCACACTATCGATTTTGTCTATAAGGTTCTTTATTGTCTCGATATCCTCTTTCACAAAAACATCCTGGCTCAACCTGTGGACTATGAAATTGGGTGAATACGAAGCTATTGCCTGGTATGTCTTGGAAGGGGTTGCAATATGAACCAGATCCACACCCATTCGGTAAGCGGAAAGGCCTGCCAGGGCGGGAGCTCCAGTGTATGGTCCTCCTCCAATGATCAGAAGCCTCCCATTATCCCCCTTATGAGACTCCTTTTTCGGTTTCGGATAGTACACGAACTCCCCGGGTCCGACGAATTTCTGTGCTTCTTTGGGTATGCCGATATCAACTACTACAATGTCTCCTGAATTATCCCTGTCCATACCCTCCTTTACATCATGGAATGTTACCGTAATCTCGGGAATAACCGCATCTTTGGTTCCCAATCCGCTTGGAACATCCACTGATAAAATCCTGGTTTTGGAGCTGTTCATCATATTAATACATGAAAGGTAAGGCTCCCGTAAATCACCTGAAATCCCGATCCCCAGCATTGCGTCGATTACAAGTTCTGCAGTTTCTGCCTTTTTTTCAAGATTTGATATATCCGTTATTTCCAACTTGCCTTTTATCATATCAAAATTATCTTTTGAGATTTTCGAGCGTATCTTGTCTGCTGGTTTGACCAGAACAATCTGAACCTCGCATTTTTCAGAAAGATACCTGGCAGCAACGAATCCGTCACCGCCGTTATTCCCGGGGCCGCAGATAATGGCCACCTTTTTACCTTTGATTTCGAATTTGTTTAGGGCTGCATCAGCTGTGCCTTTTCCTGCATTTTCCATGAGTGTTTTTGTTGGAACACCCAGGTATTCCGAATTTATATCAAGAACATTGACCTCTTTAAAGGGTATCATTGACACATAAAACATTCTTTCTCTATATCAAAGTTGTGCTTTTGGAATGTTTTTTGACATATATGGTAATTTTATTGGATTGACTCATTCTCCCAGAAGGTTTTCTCTTAGAAAGTTTTTAATAGTGTTTTGTTTTATGATGCACCGGATGGATTGATATGAGATACACAAGAATGGGAATTGTGGTTTTGGTGTCCATGATGTGTTTTTCATCACTGTTTTTAGCTGTGGCCAGTGCGGATAAGAACACGGTAACCAGTGAGACGATATACGAAAATAGCTACGAGAGCGTATCGCTTTTGGGATTGAGTGACAATTGGAAGAGTAAGATAACGGTTACCGTCACATCCCCGGCAGGTGGAGTGGTGGATGTGTATATCCTGTCATGGGATGATTATACCGACTATCCGGACGGTTCGTTCACTCCAGAAGTATCGCGGGAGAATGTTGCTGACACGACCTTTACCTTTGATGCTCCAGATAACCAGATCTATTACCTCATAATCGACAATGAGGATAATTCCAGACCCACTGATGCAGTTCCAACTGGTGATGTTATTGTGGATTATGAATACGATGATCCATTTTTGGAGAATGTAGAAGCAGCTCTCTGGACCGCATGGTGGTTTTGCGTAGCAATAGTTGTTATTTTAATCATAATCGTAATCGTCATTATCGTTGTTATCATAAAACTTACCAAGAAAGAAACACCTCCTCAGGTTCCACCTCAACAGTATCAGCAGGCTCCACCACCAGGTTATCAACAGTATCCGCAACAACCCTATCAACAACCACCTCAGCAGCCACCTCAACAACCTCCAGTACAACCTCCCGGGCAGCCGCCCCAACAGCAATATCAACAACCCTATCAACAGCCTCCGGGGCAGCCACTAGAACAACCACCCCAGCAGCCAATTCAGCAACCACCTGAACAGCAGCCGGTTAAGGAGCAGAAAAAGGTACCTGTCCAGGAACAACCACCTGAGGAATGAATTCCCCAAAAATATTTAAAGATGGGGGTCCCCTCATCTCACCCTCTTTTTATTTTTACAAACCTTCAAAAACAATGAAATGTATTTCCTTTTGGGTATGAGCATGCAAAATATTATCCCGTTTAAAGGTAAGTACTGAGCTGAACACCATGAAGGAATTAAACCAAGCTATAAAAAATACAAGACAAAGACATCCGAAACCGAAGGACCCGAAAAGATACATCACCTTTTGGACTGAAAAGGAAGTGTTGAATGAAAAAGTTGTGGATGCATTTGTAATGATTTTGCGTACCAGGGGTTGTGAATGGGCGCAATCAAGCGGGTGCACCATGTGCGGTTATATAAATGATACCACACAAAAGGAAATAAAAGAAGAGGATATTTTACATCAATTTTCCGAGGTAATGAAGAATCATTCCGGTGAACCATTTGTGAAGATCTATACTTCCGGTAGTTTTTTGGATGAGAATGAATTACCAAGATCAGCCCAGGATGAAATACTGGAAAATCTCGGTGAAAAAACCCAAAGAATCCTTTTTGAATCAAGACCAAAGTTCGTAACAAAGGAAAGACTAAAAGACCAAAAGAATCTAGAAATCGCTTTTGGTCTGGAATCAGCCAACGATTTCGTGTTGGAGAATTCCATAAACAAGGGATTCGGGGTCAATGATTACCTCAAAGCAGCCAAGACAGCCAAGGATCTGGATATCGGTGTGAGGACCTACCTGCTGATAAAACCACCCTTCCTATCCGAAAAAGAGGCGATAACAGATTCAGTGAATTCCGCAAAGACCATCACAGAGTATACTGATTGCATATCGTTTAATCCCGTCAATATTCAGAATTTCACCCTGGTTGAAAGACTGTGGAAGAACAGGGAGTACCGCCCCCCTTGGCTTTGGTCAGTGGTTGCGGTTCTGAAAGAATGCAGTGAACTTAAAGGAGTCAGGTTCTTATCATCTCCAACAGCAGGAGGAACAAAAAAAGGTGCACATAACTGTGGAATCTGTGATCCTGAGGTTCTTGGGGGAATTGCGGAGTTTTCACTTTCACAGGACATTTCATATCTTGATAGACTGGATTGCGAATGCAAGGACCAATGGCAAGATATATTGAGTACAGAGCATGCTGCAAAAACACAGGGTGATCTTTTCAAATTGGTTTAGGGGTAAAACAGATGCCGGTCACATTTAAGGAATATGAATGCAAAAGCATGCTCAGAACACACAAATATGTTGACAACTGGTTCTGGAACTTTGCATCCTGTTCACCATATCGGGCATGCGAACACGCATGCAACTACTGCGATGGAAGATCGGCAAAATATCATGCATCCGAGGATTTTGATAACATAATATATGTCAAGATCAATGCAATTGAAGTTCTGAAAAAGGAACTCGATAGATTATTTCCAAAACAAAGGACGCTTTCGGATTTTCAAGAGAATGCGAAAGTTGGTCCCAAAAAAGCTAAGCCAGTCATTGCAATTTCAAGTGGTATATCGGATGCATATCAACCTGCGGAAAAGAAATACAAACTCACAAGAAAAATATTAAACCTGTTCATGGAATGCGAGGTTCCCACATATGTTATGACCAAATCGGACCTGGTGTTAAGAGATCTGGATATCCTAAGAGAAATCAACGACAAAGTATGGTGTAATGTGTCCTTTTCCCTATCCACTGTGGATGAAAGAAAAGCAGCCATTTTCGAACCCCGCGCATCCCATCCAAAAAAAAGACTGGATACCATGAAAAAGATACATTCCGAAGGAATCTTAACTGGGGTCACTTACATGCCCGTTATTCCCTATATCACGGATTCCAGAGAACATTTAGAAAATACAGTGAAGACTGCCAAAGAATGCGGTGCATCATATATCTTGGCTGCAACCATGACCATGAGAGATTTGCAGGCTGCCAGGTTTTATGAGATTTTAAATACACATTACCCTGAATTAAAAGAGAAGTACAAAGCCCTTTATTGGCGAGGTTACGAGCCACATGGTAAGTATGTACATGAACTATATAAAAAAGTTAGCTCCCTCTGTAACAAATACGACATCAAAAATTACATACCAAGATACATACCTGATATTGTATTGAAAAAGAATCTCGAGATTTCCACAGCGCTCTTTCAAGTTGCCTTTTTTCTCAATTTAAAGGGACAAAACCATAAGGCAAGGTTCTACCAGAAATTGGCTCAAACAATCGAGGATATGGATGAGAATATTGAGGATATTTACCATAACGGAAACCTTGATGAAATCAAAGGCATTGGAAATACAACCAGAAAACTCGTTAAGGAATTCATAGAAACAGGAAAATGCGGATATTTGGAGGAATTGACCGGTTAGTATTGGGGTATATTTTAATCGATACTCAAACTCTCGATATCTGTATGCCTGCTCAGAATGTCCCTTGCAAGCTTCAGGTTCCTACCATCCTTTCCGATGATTTTGCCCTTGTCCTTCTTTTCCACACTCACGGTTGCATGTATCTTTTTTCCGCGTCTTTCGATTTCCACACCCCTTATCTTGTAGTTGTGGAATATGTTTTTTATAAATCTTTCGGAATCTTGGGAGTATTCGATAACGTCTAGATTTTTCTTAAACATCTCGCAAAGACGTTTTACATTCTCTC
Source organism: uncultured Thermoplasmata archaeon (assembly GCA_965372465.1). Lineage (GTDB taxonomy): Archaea > Thermoplasmatota > Thermoplasmata. The sequence goes on from CBDVCK010000018.1 coordinate 13,789, forward strand.
CCTTCTTGCCAATTGCTGCTCCGATTTGTCCTTGAGTAACAATAAATACCAATTTATCAGGGGTATCGATAAAATCCTTTACCATGGTCCTTGTCACCTTTTCAAAAACCGATATTGCAAGAAGTGCATCTCCATCCAGGGTGATATTGGTCATTTATTCTGCCCCAGGATAAGTATTTCCGATTCCCCAGCATTCAAAACAGAGAGTATGGAAACCGAAAACGGTTTACCACAAGCAGAACCCAGTTCGATATTGTTTCCTGAAAATCGATGGAACGGGATATCCTTATGTTCATCAAGCAAAGCAAGATGCCTATCCGGGCAATTGGATGAAACTATTATCAATTTCGCCTTTTTGGCTTTCACAGCCTTTTCGGTCTGCTCGTAACCAAAAAGGACTTTCCCTGTGGTAACCGCAGTTTTCAATACTTTATTTATGTCCATATTTATCCATCCAGAGATTCTCAAAGAAGTATTTTTAATTTTTGCTAAAACACATTCATGATTTGGATTTTTTCTTCTTAATCGGTGTGTATATCAGGTTTACCGCTCCCGTACCCAAAGTAACTGGTTGTCCAACAATGATGTTCTCCGCAACACCGTCCAAGGTATCAACCTCACCGGTCATTCCTGCACGTAGCAGATGGGTTGATGTAATTTCGAATGCAGCTCTTGCCAATACACTGGATTTTCTTCCGGAGATACCATGTCTGCCTATCGCCTTCACATCACCATCATTTGTCATGATGTCAGAAACCAGCATAATGTGTCTTATGTCAACCGTTAATCCCTGCTCTTCCAAGGTCTTACTTGCTTCCCTGATAATCGCCCTTCTTGCGGCCTCAATACCCAGCACACTGTATATCTCAGATATGCTGTTTGTAACGGTCCTTGATATATCCACTTTGGGCAGCTGCATAACTTTTGGCATGTTCGAACCCGCGGTATAAATAACATACTCCTCATCGGTTTTTCTGATGATTGCTCTTTCGATTCCTTCGATTCCTTTTATTTTCAGATCCCTTACTGCTTCAGAAATTTTTTGAAGCTTTTTGTAGGAGGATACATCACAACGCACATAGAGTTTATCCCCCTCTCGAGAGAAGTTGCCCTTTGATTCTCGAAGTTTCGAAAGTTTTGCCTCGATATCCTCAAATGTCAATTCCTTCTTTTCCATCTTCTTTGCATCGGTGTGTATCACGACCTGTAAGTTCACCATATCGGTTTCAATGGATGCTATATCAACAACTTTTGTGATCTCAATACCGGATGCGATTTTTCGCACTTCGTCCCTATCGTATTTTACGCTTTCATCAAGATAGATTTCCATCATGGGTGTGCTGGGGACCCTTCTAGCATCCACTATTTCGATCAATCTCGGAAGACCCAGCGTCACATTTATTTCTGCAACACCTGCGTAGTGAAAGGTTCTCATAGTCATCTGAGTTCCGGGTTCGCCTATGGATTGTGCCGCGATGATGCCTGCTGATTCATGAGCATCCACAAGATGCTCGTGAAATCGTTCATAGGATTTCTTGACAATATTTACAATCTCCTTTTTTGTAAGTTTCTTTCCCGCAATTTTCTCGGAAATAGCAGAAATTATGCTCCTGGGTAATTCAATTTTTAACTCCAGGGTCATATCCTGTATCATCTTTTCATTTTCATTGAGCTCAGGAATTTTTTTGGGTATGATTATTTCCAATTTCGGTTTTTTTACAGCAGTTTTACCCTTTTTCTTCTTGTCCTTTTTCTCGGTTTTGGGAATCGTTACACCCACTTTCTTTAAAATCAGCTTTGCCTTCTTCCCGGGAAAAATTTCTGCAAGCTCATCTATATCTGTATTTTTTAATGATCCCAACGTATATCCTGCCTCAGCCAACTGCTCTGAATCCTTTTTTGAAATTCCTCTCTCCCTGAGGGCTTGAATTGTTGCTGTTTTAGCCAAGTTCTATTCCTCCTCAACCTCTTCTTCTTCAAATGTCAATGCAAACATGTCCTTCTCCTGGGTCCCATAACCGGTCAGGACCTTTTCCCTCTCGCCAGTGAATAGACTCCAGTACTTTTCTCCAAGAACTTCCAAGAGGATCTCATCCATGTCTATTGCATCCCCTCTGATACTCCTTGAGGGGTCTATGCCATCCTCACCATATTTGAACTGGATGATTGTATCTGCCGTATTCCTTACCGTTCCATCCTGTTTGACCTTAAGATCCTCAAGGGCATTGATCAATCTCCTCTGCATATATCCAGATCGGGAGGTACGAACAGCCGTATCCACGAGACCTTCCCTTCCACCCATGCTGTGGAAGAAATACTCTGTAGGTCCGAGACCACTTTTATAACTTGATTCCACGAAACCCTTAGCCTCTGCACCTAACTCGTTTTTAGTGAAATGAGGCAGTGTTCTTCCCCAATACCCCCTGTTAATCCTCTCTCCTCGAACAGCCTGCTGACCAATGGATCCTGCCATCTGGCTTAAGTTCAACATGGAGCCTCTTGCACCGGATTTTGCCATGATAACCGCTGAATTTTCCAACCCGAGATGTTTTCCTGCAATCTGTCCTGCCGTGTCCCTTGCTCGGCCCAGTACCTTCATTATCTCCACTTCCAAAGTTTCCTCCAAACTACGACCTGGCATCTGCTCCAATATGCCCTCCCTGTAGGCTGAAACGAGTTTATCAACCTCGCGCTTTGCGCCTTTGAGAAGGTCTTCCACCTGGATCTTTGCCTCTTCCGGTATATCCTCATCATCGATTCCAGTTGTGAAACCGCGAACCATGATCGCACCCAAAGCGAGTTTTGTAATGGTATCAATGAACTCCCTTGCCCTGTCCGCACCGTAATCCCTGACAACTTTATCGAGAATACGACCTTTGAACGCACCCACTGCCTTTTCATCAATGGTACCACAGACTATCCTGCCGTTCTTGATGTGAACGAAGGCATCCACTTCACACTCCATTTTCTTGCATTCATCACAATGTTGACAAATAGCAGCCTTAAACTCCATGCTTAGGTCTTTAGGTATCGCTAAATTGAAGAGTTCCTTACCGAGCCAGTATTCCTCACCATCTTCCGTTATAGAAGGCGGCAAATCTTCATAATCCAACCTTGATAGTATTCTAATTACCTGCTCCTTGGAGAACCTGGAATCTCTATGGGTAAGTAAAAAAGAACCTGTCACATAATCATGAATGGCACCGATTACAGGTCCGCCGAATCTTGGTGAAATGATATGTTCCTGAACCCTCATGAGCACCTTTGCCTCAACTCTGGCCTCCTCACTTTGAAGCACATGTAAATTCATCTCATCCCCATCGAAATCCGCGTTGTAAGGAGGACAAACAGCGAGATTGAATCTGAATGTCTTAAAGGGCATTACCCGAACCTCGTGGGCCATCATGGACATTCTGTGCAGGGAAGGCTGCCTGTTGAAGAGTACTATGTCACCGTCCACAAGCTGCCTTTCCACCGTATATCCAATATCCACGGTTTCAGCCAGGGTTTCTGCATTCTTCTCAGTGACCTTAACCCTTCGATTATCCGGTCTAATGATATAATTTACCCCTGCCCTGTAGAACTCATTCTCAGGGTGTTTGACTGTATTTCTGATGAGTTCCTTTATTGTCTCAAGATTATAGGTTGTAACTCTAATCGGCACTGTGAGTTCCTTGGCAGTTTCAATCGGAATTCCAACCTCATTTATGGAAAGTAATGGATCAGGGGAGATAACGGTTCTTGCCGAGAAATTTACCCTTTTACCTGAGAGGTTTGATCTGAATCTTCCCTCCTTGCCTTTCAGGCGCTGTGCCAGGGTTTTTAAGGGTCTTCCAGAACGATGCCTGGCAGGAGGAATACCTGATGTCTGGTTATCGAAATAGGTTGTCACATGGTATTGGAGCAGCTCCCATAAATCTTCAACTATAAGTTGAGGGGCACCTGCATCCCTGTTCTCTCGAAGTCTCTGATTGATCCTGAGAACATCTACAAGCTTATGTGTGAGGTCATCCTCCGATCTATCACCTGACTCCAGGGTGATTGAGGGTCTCACTGTGACAGGGGGAACTAAAAGTGCTGTGAGAATCATCCATTCCGGTCTTGCGATGTCGGGATGGATACCAAGGGGTACCAGATCCGCATCTGGTATCTTCTCCAATCTCTCCCTCACCTCTTTGGGTGTGAGCTTGTGGCCGTCTTCCCTGAATGTGGTGGGTTTGTCCAAGGTAATCTTTCTCTGCACTGAATTGCAGTGCGGGCAGCTTTGTCTTTTGCTTGCATCCTTGGCAGTTTCCTTTGTCACCAACATCACATCTAGAAAATCACCACCCGAATCACCGATTCTGTCCATTTCATTTTTATATTCCTTTGCTTGAGCATCTGTAAGAAGAAGTTTTCCACATTCCCTACAGGTTGCTTTTAGCAAATTTTTTATGTCCTTTATATAACCTACATGAATTACAGGCATGGCCAAATCTATATGTCCGAAATGACCGGGGCAATCGTCAACCTTTTTGCCGCAGGTCTTGCACCTGAGACCTGGCTCGATAACCCCCAGATGAGGATCCATGAGTCCCATATCGATGGGAAAACCGTCATCATCGTATGTATCTGCAGTAATAATCTTTGTGGCAGACAACCTCCTCATCTCTTCTGGAGATAAGAATGCGAACTTGATGCTTTTAATCCTTTTAGAAACTCCTTTTCTGATCATCCTAAACCACTCCTAAAACTTTTTGGGGCAATTCTCCGCTGGCCAATGCTCGGCAAAAAGTTTCAGTCATCCAAAAACCTCGCATTGTCCTGCTCGAATTGCCATAAATCTTATAAGTGTTCATCTCAAATCCTCCAGTTCCAAAACTTTTTGAAACAATTCTCCGCTGGCTCGAATTGTTATGAGTTGTAAATCCGTTCATCTCAAATCCTCCAGTTGTAGACGCATGACAACTCCAAGCGAGATAAGCTCATCCAAAAGCAATTTGAATGCATAACTTGTTTGAATAGGATGGACATTTGCATTGTTCCCGCATACCGGGCAGCGCAAAGCCCCCTGCCTGTCTGACAATGCGATATGGCCGCATTCATTATTTCCACAAACGTATTGAACGGTACCATCCGACTCATCAAGCAGTCTATCTTTTATGACCATGGCAGCGCCGTGTGCAATTAGGCAATCTCTTTCCATTTCACCGAATCGAAGGCCTCCTTGCCTTGCTCGACCCTCGGTTGGCTGCCTGGTGAGGATCTGAACAGGTCCTCGGGACCGCACATGATGCTTTCCAGCAACCATATGATGAAGCTTTTGATAATAAATCACACCCACGAATATCTCAGCCTCTATCTTTCTTCCTGTCCTTCCATCGAACATAACCTCTTTGCAGTTGTGTTTGAAGCCAGCTCGAACAAGACCCTGTCTCAGGCTCTCCTCTCTTTCACCCGAAAAAGCAGTGCCGTCTATAAATCTACCCTCCATTGCTCCCACCTTACCACCGATCATTTCAAGAACATGGGCTACAGTCATTCTTGAAGGAATAGCGTGGGGGTTGGTAATCAAATCAGGGGTTATACCACTTGCCGTAAAGGGCATGTTTTCTTGGGATTCCACAAGCCCAATAACTCCTTTCTGACCGTGTCTGGATGCGAATTTATCCCCAAGTTCAGGAAATCTCGGATCTCTAACTTTGACCTTAACAAGCCTGCTTCCGTTTTCGGATTCCGTCATCATCACAGAATCCACATAGCCATGTTCTCCGTGCCTTACAGTAACTGATGTCTCTCTTCTTTTTTGCGGTGTGAGAAAATCCTGCTGCTCTTCCAAGAATCTGGGCGGTGAGGTCTTTCCAATTAAAACATCCCCTCCTTCAACATATACCTCCGGGGAAATCAGTCCGTCATCACCAAGGTTGTTATATGACATGTCCGTTCTCGCGCCCCGAACATCCGGACTTGGAATCTCGAAATGATCCTCTTGACCCCCTGGATAGCGCCTCTCCTCTGCCCGGTAGGTACGCATGAAGGTCGAATGTCCCAAGCCACGTTCAACAGACGCTTTGTTAAAGACAAGTGCATCCTCCATATTGTAGCCTTCGTAGGAAAGCACGGCCACTACGTAATTCTGACCTGCTGGTCTTTTATTGAAGTTCACGTACTCCATTGCCTTGGTTTGGACCATGGGTTTTTCAGGATAATGCAGTAAATGACCTCTGGTGTCCGGGGATATCCTGTAATTCGCAGATCCTAAACCCAGAGATTGCTTTGCCATGCCCGAGCCCATGGTATTTCTTGGCGAGGAATTGTGCTCGGGATATGGAATGAGATTGGTGCATGCCCCCAATATTATCATTGGATCTATTTCTAAATGGGTGTGCTCAGGTTTGAGCAGGCTGTCCACTTCGAATTGCTCATGGCAATGGTAACATTCAAGCTTAACCCTTTTATCTGTGGTGCCGATATTTACCCAGGAATAATCCTTTTCCGATAGGTATTCGTTGCATTTTTCACATCTATAAGGCGGTTCGAATGCGGATACTGCAATATAGGTGTCCTCCTCCTCCTCGGCATCGATCCACTCGATTATGCCATCCCTGATAAGATCAATTATTCTGAGTTTTCCGGAATGCAAACCCTCAAGATGTTTTCTTGTGAGAAGCAGCTTTTCATTATCCGCCACGAGAAGGGGTCTTCTAAGCCTTCCCTCATCCGAGTTTATGAGGATCTCGTTCATCTTTTCATCGTATCTTATGTTCACCTCATGTGAAAGTGCACCGATTCTCCTCTTTCCTCTAACCTCCTGGACAAGTTCTTCAGGCTTATCGTAGAGTCCCACAAGATTGCCGTTGACATAGACCCTGGTTTCTTTGGTTCTTTCACCCCGTACCTTCTTGAGTCCGAAATCAGCAAGAAGCATCTTGATTTCTTCTTCCAAAAATCCTTCGGAAACATCAACTATCAATGTACAGTTCTTAACTAAGCCACAATTTTGACCTTCGGGGGTTTCGTTGGGACACAGCCTCCCCCATTGAGTGGGATGCAGATCGCGTGCTTCGAAATGGGGCTGGCTTCTTGTTAACGGTGATGTCACACGTCTTAAATGGCTCAGTGTGCTCATGTTGCACGTTCTGTCCAGAAGCTGTGAGACCCCGGCTCTACCTCCAACCCAGTTGCCTGTGGCCAGGGCGTGAAGCAACCTTTGGGATAAAAGGTCCGGTCTGATAGCCGAGGTGATTTTGAATTCCTTCTTCCTCAAAAAGCTCCTCTCTAACTGGTATTTCAAATCTTTCATGAGATTTGTGAAGGATACCCTAAAAAGATCCTCCATAAGATTCCCTGATAATTTCAGGCGCTTGTTCGCATAGTGATCCTTGTCATCAGGCTCCCTTTTACCCAGGGATAGTTCAAGAACAGTACGAGCGATTCTTCCCAGGAATATCGACTTCTTGAGTCTGTCTTCAATGTGGTCCCCGAGATGAGGTAATAGGGAACGATCAAGTATTGAAGCTACCTTCTTGACCCTGTACTCCTTGGCCTGTCCAGTCGCAAATTTCTTTTCAAGAAATAATATTGAATCCTCTGATGTAAATATCCCGTTGGGAGGATATGTCTTCTTATTCTGGATTTCCTCAATGTTGGCATAAACGATATTTGCCATTTCGGGATCGCTTACTATTGACTCGAAAATGGTCTCGTCGCTTTCCATGTCAAGAGCCTTCATGAGTACAACCAGTGGAATCTGGCCCGAAGCTGCGGGAACCGAGACCATGAGCATACCGTCTCTTTTCTTTTCCACAAGTGTCAGTGCGCGATAACCTTCTCTTTGTGAGAAAACCTTGGCAACCTCCATCCTATGGCCGTAACGCTCGTTGTACTCCACCATAACCCTATTGGGTGCCAAATCCTCCAGTGATATCAGAGATCTCTCAGTACCCCCTATGATAAAGTATCCACCTGCATCTAAGGGATCCTCTTTGAATTCAATAAGACTCTTAATATATTCTTTATCTGAAAGTTCCACTTCACTGTCGATATTATCCCTGTGAATGTTACACTTTTTGGATTTCACCATGATGGGTAAGTTCCCGACATGAACCTTCTCAGGCTCCTTATCCACACCATTCTCAACAACGGTGCATTCTAGATATATAGGGGCTTCATAGTTGAGGTTTCGAAGTCTTGCTTCCATGGGTGTTAATGGATGGGTTGCTCCATTAGCTTCTTTCACCCTTGGCATTTCAACATAAATCGTAGGTTTTGCGTTCCGTTCAATGGCACCCGTTTTTGGGTTTCTCAGCCTTCCCACCCGAATCTCGATTGTCTCACCGCTTGTTTTATCAACCTCAAGCCGGATGATTCCTCTTCCGTTCTCGCTCTCCCCAATCCGGATATTATCCACCAAACGCTGCATTCCACTGTTCAAATTGTCAGGGGTTGGCAGAAAGTCATTATATGAAGCGATATGGTGGTTTACAATGCTTCTTTCTCTAAAAAAGGCTTCAACTAATTCTCGCATTTATTTCACCCTCTCCACTACCATCCTATAAATTACGCTCACACCTGCGGATTCGCTTTTTCTCGTGACCCTTAATATGCGTCCTGATAAAATCTCACCCTCCACCATCTCCAATACCTTCAGAACTGGATCTTCCTTTCTGATCTTTGGAAGTTGATCTGCTTTTATCCTCAATTCCTTGAGCACCTCTTCTGCCTCTTTTTCAGAGAGAAGAACATGCTCAGGTACCATTTCATGTAACATCACGTTGACATCAATCATTAATTTACCCCCTAGAATTCAACCATATATTTGCCCACACATCAGAATTCAATGCTTTTTTACTCCATCAATAAAATCAAACATTCCTTTGTCTTCCCTCATAATCCAACTTTCCTTTCTCCCTGCGCCTTCTTTTATCGCAAAGTTAAGCAACGGGCCCGAGGGGAATTTCGAGTCCACGCAAGAGCACGTGTCGCTTTTCGAACCCCCGACCACCTGGTTTCTCACCGATGAATCCGGTTTCAGCAGATTGTCTGATTGACTCTTGTGCTGCCGGGTTCAATCGGGTAAAAGCCAGATGCTCTTTCTAGGAACATATACATGGTTTCCACTTTCCCATTTTTATTATAATATTCTACCTAGCTGAGCTACGGGCCCATTTTATTTCATAATGCCTGAGATAGCTTCCCATAAGTTATTTTCAAATATTTAAATCTATTGGTCATTTTGTTGTATTTCACTAT
>CBDVCK010000019.1:0-22849 GCA_965372465.1 uncultured Thermoplasmata archaeon
TTATTTTTTTGAAAATTCCTGCTGGGGCTGTTATTTCTCCTCCGGTTCTGGCCGTAGTGTTTTCTTCCGTTGTGGTTCCTATTTCCCCGGCCCACATTGCGTATAGTCTTGGAAATGTATACATCGTGAAACTCTGTCAGTTTGAGGTTTTCGATATTGAATGTTATGTTTTTCTGCTTTATCTTTGACAGTGCAATTCTGTCATAATCCGTGAGAAGGTTGATTACCTGGCCGGATTCACCTGCCCGTGCGGTCCTGCCGATGCGGTGTATGTAATCATTGGGGTCCCGCGGCAGATCGTAGTTGATTATGTGGGAAACATTTTTAATATGCAAGCCACGGGCTGCAACGTCAGTGCATACAAGTACATTCACCTCGGATGAGTTGAACCTGTTAATAGTTTTGAGTCGCTTGCTCTGTGTGAGTCCACCATGGATTGCCGCGGCATTGATCCCATTGGAACACAGGTTCCCATGGACAAAATCAGATATGTTCCGTGTATTGCAAAAAACCATCACCAGATGTTTATCCTCCTGCTTGAGAAGGTGTGTAAGAAGCGAGAATTTTTTGTTTCTGGAAACATTAATAGTGACCTGTTTGAGCTTTTCAGGGTCCACGATATTGCCAGCAAGAACGATCTCAGGATCCACCATATGCTTGTGAGCCAGGTCCTTGACCTCTCGTGAAATGGTTGCTGAGAAGAACATGGTTTGCCGCTGCTTAGGGCATTTACTAATTATCTTTTCGACATCTTCAGCAAATCCCATGTCGAACATTCTATCCGCTTCATCCATCACGAGTATCTTGACTGCACCAAGATCAATGGTGCCGCGCTGGATGTGATCCAACAGCCTTCCAGGTGTTGCAACCACTACGTTTGCACGCCTGAGGCACTTGATCTGATTGGAGATCGATACCCCACCATAGATGGCAAATATATTCAACCTGGGTTTGAAGGTTAGCTCTTTGAGTGAATCCTTCACCTGTTCGGCAAGCTCACGTGTGGGTGTGAGGATTAGTGCCTGTATCCCGTCTCCTCTGATGACTTGATCAATGATTCCACAACCGAAGGCCAGTGTCTTTCCTGATCCGGTTTCGGATTCACCTATGACATCTTTACCCTGTAGTATTAGTGGTATCGAATCGTTTTGTATCTTTGTGGGTTGGGTAAAACCCAACCTCTTTATTGATTGGAGTAAACTATCGTTTAGACCAAGATTTTTAAATGTTTTCATTTTTATACCTCTGGTTTTATGAGCACCTGTTATTGAAAAAGCGAAATGTTCGAAAAAACGATCAAGTGCTCTTTCTCCAAAGTACGATGCGATGAACCACTGGTATCTTGTAATACTATAAAAGGTTTTGCATTGATGTGGATCCGTAAGATAACAGGCGGTTATGCGGCTCCAGTGTTGCACCCCTTCTGCCCAAATGCTCGGGTTCGCCTTGTATTTCGTATACCCGCAGGCCGATAATTCTATTTACTCTGCAAAGTGGACAGATTCTTTACTGCATACCTAATCCATTCTTTTTCTGCTTTAAAAATCATTTTCTCGTGTTTTATGAAAAGCGAATCGGTTTTGTACAGTTTGCTGGATTTATCAAGACTGCTGAGGTGATCGTCCATTGCCTTGAATTGTGAATCAATGAGTTCAATTGCTCTTTTTGAAAATTTCTTGATCTCTTCAGTCGATCTTCTTGTATTGAATTTCAAAGCAATCTTAAAACCATAAAAATGTGGGAATAAACCCAAAAAAGCCTGCTCCTGTAAACTATCGAATAATTTTTTTCCTTTGGCTGTGATCTGGTAGATGGTTTTATCGGGATAGCGACCAACCTTGGTCTGTTCTACATCACGAACCGCGCCTTCCTTTTTCAACTGCCTCAGGGCATGATAGATGGATCCTTTTTTTATATCGGTCCACCTGTCGATCTTCTTTTTGTTTAACTCTTGGATGATATCATAACCACTACCCCGGCCCAGGTTTTCCAAGGCTCCCAAAACAACCATCTTTGCTATGTTCATAATATCCACCCCTTAATAGGAGGAAGAAGGTGAAACACCCTTCTTCCTGACTAATACAATAGAATAGAACAGAGTCCCTATTAAGATTGTCCCTAAAATAATAATTGGAACAACTGCGATTCCATTGGGGTCAAAGAAAAATTTTTGAGGGCCAACAGCTAAAATATTCAAGCATCCAAAAATGATAGCTGATATCTGTCCGATTTTCCGTTCCCATAAAACCAGAATTAGTGAAATAACCCCAAGTGTAATCATAGCTCCAATGAAGGGCCCCAGGAATCCCGGTGGGTGCGGATCAACTTCTGCAAATAGTGCAATTAATAGTACAATATCAATTGTCAAAATTCCTATTATTTACACTATCAAGTTTTGATTTTCTTTGCTTTGCTTCATAGCCTACTATATTAAAGCTATATTATTTAAGTTTGACTATATTAATTTGAATAGTTTGTGGATGTCAACAACAGGGAAAATAAATGTTATCTTTAAAACAGTAAACATTAAGATAGCACAATACAATCCATGATGTGAGGGTGATTATATGGACCTCAAGATAGGAAGTTCCACAATCTCTTTACGAAAGGGCGACATAACAGAAATTGAAGCCGATGCCATTGTCAATGCAGCCAATAACCATCTATGGATGGGTGGAGGGGTTGCAGGTGCCATAAAAAGAAAAGGAGGCAAGGTCATAGAGAAAGAGGCAGTGAAACTGGGTCCCATTCCAATTGGTGAAGCAGTTGCAACAACTGCAGGTAATCTGAAGGCCAAATATGTGATTCACGCTGCAGGAATGGGAACCGATTTAAGAACCGACGAGATGAAGATAAAAAATGCCACCTTGAACTCGTTGAAAAGGTGCGATGAACTTAATATTGAGAGCATAGCCTTCCCCTCAATCGGAACCGGAGTAGGGGGGTTTCCAGTGGATCGTGCAGCGGACATCATGCTGCAAACTACCATTTCTCATCTGAAAGGAAGAACATCCCTGAAAAATGTCATCTTCGTGTTGCATGGGAGAAATGCGTACGATGCCTTTAAAAATGTGCTTTCAGAATATGAAAAGGGATTACCCATCACCTAATTGATGCTGAAAATCCGCATTCCGGACAGGCGATAGCCGAGGATAAATCGGCATTAAACAGTTTTTTGCATCGCGGGCACCTGACTGTGTCAAACACTGGAGGGCTTGTGTCCTCTTCGATATTAAAGGAAATTGGTTCCCTGTCTGGAATGAATGCAATCCCGGGCTCCTCGCTTAAAATCGTAGTTTCGGGGATAAATGAAATACCATCCTCGGTCTCTCCAAATGAAACCGGTTCTTCATCAGGTATGAGCTCAAGCTTCAACCCATCGGAGGGGAGAGGTTCGTCATCCGGAATGAACCCAAAATCCTGTGTCTCGGTAATTGGGGTAAGGCCCATTGAAAAAGGTGCTTCTGAACCGGAGATAGGCTGCATGAGATCCAAAGCCCGTGTGTCTCTTTTTCTTCTTTGCGAACGGGCAATAACAGGGACTAAAACTATGATTGTAAGAACTGCTAGGAGCAGAAGTAAAGTCCACATTGGAAGCGCTTCTTCACTTTCACTTGATTGATCCACATTGAAAGTAACGCTCTCCTGCATGGTCATGACACCAACTTTTGCTTCCAAATAGAGTGTGTGCTCGCCTTTTGAGTACTGCGTGGTATCCAGGATTATATTGAAGGTCCTTTCATCATCCAAATTCTGCCATGATTCGTCATCGATTTTGTATTTTACTGATTCAACATTGCCTGCTCCACCTGTGATCTCGCCCTCAATTGTTACCACTCCTTTAAGGGTCTGTCCATTGAAAAGATTTATGAATCTAATTTCCAGTGGTATCGTGATTTCCAGGGTTGTAAAAGAACCAGTGCTTTCCACAATGTTTTGTGATGCATCTGCGCTGCTTACTTTGAAGTAGTATTTTGTGGAGTGATCCAGATTCGTTAAGACCACGATATGGTCTCTAACCAATTGGTAATCGAAGCTGCTATCTCCGTAATCCGAACTTGTACCATACCGGATCTTACTGTCGCTTTCTTCGTTTGTGATCCAGGCAATTGTGGCGGTATGCTCCCCAACAACCAGTACATTGGGTCCATCAATGATTATGGGAGGTTTTGTATCAGGTGGAGATTTTGTTGTGAATGTTTCATCATCCGAGATTACCTCGTTTTCATCGGGGCTACCGTCCTTGGACCGCACTCTAAAATGATATGTTGTCGTTGGATTGAGATCGTTTATCGTGATGTTATGCACCAAAAGATACTCACCTAACGGACCAGGTTCTTGAAAGCCGTAACTATCGGTATACCCGTATTCAACTACGCTTTCGCTTTCCTCATCCGTGACCCATTCGATTGTGGCCGAGGTATCTGTCAGGATGGTGATATCCGGTCCGCTTATGATTTTTGGTGGGGTATTATCTGGTGGGCCCTCTGTCCAGAAATAATGGGTCTCATCTCCCTCAGTACCTGTGTTATCGCTGGGATCTGTGGATTCTACTCTGAAATAATATTTTGTGGATGGGGTAAGACCTGTCATCTTAACTGCAAATATCTTCCAATAATAGTCCAGATCTGAAAATACCTTTCCGTACGATAGCGTTTCACCGATTTTAACAAGACTATTTGAAGGCTCATCAGTTCTCCACATGACAATTGCAGTCGTGTCTGTGATTTCCTTTATGTCAAGATTGGAAATAACAGGTGGCATTACATCTGGGGATGCATCAGTTACAAAATACCTGTTATCACTTTGGTTGTAATTACCGCTTGCATCCGATGAATTGACACGGAAGCTGTATTCAGTTTCAGGCGCCAATCCGAACAAGGTAATGGAATGTTTCCACATGAATTTAAAATCGGTGGTTATAAACCCATACGCCGGGGTCAGACCGTACTCCACCAGACTGTCTGCACCCTCATTGGTCTCCCAAAATATCGTTGCCGTAGTATCACTTTTTCCGATTACTTCAATGCCACTTATTGCAGGTGGTGTGGTATCAGGTAAAATCGCGGTTGTGAAATTTAGAATCGGGCTTTCGCCAGGCCCGATATCATTCTCATCATAACCTTTTATCTGGTAGAAATACTCAGTTCCTTCTTCCAAATCTCTCAGGGTCATGGAGTGGTTGAATGTATAGTTCTCAAGGTCCTTTTTTTCGAGAGTAAGTTGAGAGGGGCTTTCTCCATACTCGATTATATCGTTTGCTTTTTTATGTGTGAGCCAGTTGATGGTTACGGATGTGCCGCTTACTTCCTCATACCAATCTGATATGATGGGGGCTCTATCATCCTCCTGCTGTGCCAGTCTCACTGCCTCATAAGCATCCACCATGCCCCAGCCGTATTGGTAATTATATTTATCATCGTATTCGGTGGAAGGATCGATTCCAGAAGGCATCTCAGCTGTCTCGCGTAATATTTCCTTGACCCTTTCAGGTGTTAAATCCGGATTCGCTTCAAGCATCAGGGCCACAACTCCCGCAACATGGGGACATGCCATGGATGTGCCATCAAATTGGATGTAACCTGACGGGGTATCGGATTTAGGAGCCATTATATCGACACCGGGTGCCAGAATATCAGGTTTCAGCTCGTCAATATGGTCTGTATCGCCATCATCCTGCCTAGGCCCTATGTTGGAACTGCTCCACCATTCATCATCATCTCTTGTTACAGTTGCCTTATCATCAAGAGCGCCCACTGTGATTGCCTTATCAGCGGCCCCGGGTGGCCCGATGGTATTGCTTCCCCCATTTCCCACTGCGATTACCGAGATAACACCTTCATCGGCTGCCGCATTGACCGCTCTGGATCCGGCATCCTGACCATCACTTTGGTAATTTCCACCTATGCTCATGCTCATAACCCGTATATTGAATTCATCCTTGTGCTCCACACACCACTCGATACCGCGAATCGCCTCACCCATTACACCTGAGCCCCATCTATCCATGACCTTGATATCAACAAGTCTTGCCTGGGGTGCCACACCCTTGTATTCACCGTCTCCCGCCCCGGCTCCTGTTCCCATGGCAGTACCTGCTACATGGGTTCCATGCCCTTCAACACCGTCATCCGGATTGTAGCTTCCATCGGCAATATATATTGAATGGGTCACATCGGCTCCGGCTATGAATTTGGGGTCATCTGTGGATGAATCGTCATCCAGATCATCGAGTGAATCATGGTAAGGCGGTGGTGCAGGTGAAGGTCCATCATCTACACCGCTGTCTAATATTGCTATGGATATACCATTTCCGAAAATGTTCATGTCATAGACAGTATTTGGACTGTATTCTGCGGATTCTCGCGCCTTTATTGCCCTTGAGCCCACATCTAGGTGACCATATATTTCCTCTTCATATTCAATCATCACGATATGAGGGAGTAGTGAAATTTCTTCAATATCAGACAACAAGACATTCCTGGCACAGATTGTGTCTATAATATTGTAAACATATTTAATCTCCAAATCGAACTTAGATAAGCGGGATATGTCATTTTCGGTAGGAGGTTGGGAATAATCCGCAAAAATCCTTGTTCTATGGGTCCCGGGATTGTTTGCAATCATATCATCCAGCACATCGTCTATATTGTTGTGGTTTGAATCCCTTATCCAGTTATCCCACCATCCTTCAGGTTGAGACTCTCCAAAGCTGCCCTGGCCGGATGAGATTTCGAACCCTGAAATGGCTGATCCTGAAAATAAAGAAAATGACAAAATAAATATCAAACTAACCGAGCAAACGGTCTTACGCATTCAACACACCTTTTTTTCTGATTTTGTCTATTTATAATTATTGGAGTTTTGTTTCCTTATCTACCCACTATTGTTTAGGGTTATATATATTTTCTTTGGTGATTACCTATTAATTACCTGTTTTAACCATATTACCAAGCAAATATGCCTTAATAAGGATAAATCTTTCCCAGCACCTCCATTGAGGTCAAAGCCGCAACTGCACCTTCTGCGCAAGCAGTTACCACCTGTCTTAATCCACCTGTTATATCACCCGCGGCATAGACCCTTTTTACATTGGTTCGCATGTTTCTATCGGTCTTGATATAGCCTTTTTCGTCCAGTTCCACACCAATCTGTTTTGCCAATTGAGTTTGAGGCTCCTCGCCGATTGAAACAAAAACTGCTGCAACATCCATTTCTGATTTATTACCGTCTTTAACATTGTGGAGGATTACTTTTTCAACCTTATCCTCGCCTATTACCTTTTCTACATGGGTTTCATAGAGTATGTCCACTCCCACTTCCCGGGCCTTATCCTTGTAGGCATCCTCGGCCCTCAGCACATTTCTTCTGTGTACCACGGCAACATCCAATCCCATCTGTTTTAATGCAATAGCCTCTATCAGGGCGCTGTTGCCCCCTCCTACCACGATAACCTTCTTACCCTTGAAGAAGGGACCGTCACAGGTGGCACAGTAGCTGACTCCTCTGCCAGTTAGTTTCTCTTCGCCTTCTATTCCCAGTTTTCTGTGTTCTGTGCCAGTGGCAATGATTACCGCTCCGACGCTATAAGTTGCCTCTGAAGTGGTAATTTTAACTTCCTCTTCTGAAACTTCGAGTTTTTCCACAGGCTCTACAAAATTGATCTTCACGTACTTTTCCGCATGCTCCTTCATCCTATCAGATAATTCCATGCCTGAAATGCTTTTAAAACCAGGATAATTCTCGATTTCAGGGGAGAGGGCCATAAGACCTCCACCCACACCCTTATCGAAAAGCACTGTGGATAATCCTGCTCTTGCTGCATATATTCCTGCTGTGAATCCGGCAGGACCACTGCCCGCTATTGCCAGTTCGTATTCCATATAATCGCCATTAATACCCAATGGGTTCGAAATATAAACTAAGAATATATTATGGTTTTGGTTACCAATTAAACCCAAAATGCACACTATTTCCCCTAGATAACGTTAATTATCATTGAAATATTGAAGATAGAAACCCAATCTCTTATATACAAAACCATTCATTTTGGTTTTCTGTGAGAAATTGAAGAACAACATTTACAGCGTACTCGGCATGGCATCTTTGTTCATTGTCGTACAGGTCATTGCAATCGTAATCTCACCTATTTACAGCCAGACCCAGACCGAGGCCATGGGTGGTAGAGAAACCATAGAAAACCCGAGCTTCGCTTTCGTATATTTGGGCATTATTCTCCTCTTTACCTTTGTTATATTATGGATTGCCAAACGCAAGAAAGAAAAATTCATCAAATACCTTATTCTGGGTGCGATTTTCATGACCATAATGTACCTCTTCATTCCATTGACCATTGCAATCATGTATCCTTCTTCGGACAATGTATGGGGATACAATGAAATCGGCTCGGACGTTTTAGTTCTGGCTGCTGATGATGTGGATGGCGATGGTATTATAGAAATAGTGGCAGGATGCGCCGATAACAAGATAAGAGTGTATGAGAGCGAGAACCATACACTTGAATGGGAAAGTTTTGAATTCAATTCTAATATCACCCAGATTCTGATAGATAATCTGGATAACGATACATTCCCGGAAATGGTAGTAGCAACTGATGTAATTACCGTATTTGATGAAGATAATTTTACCGAGAACTGGACTCTCAGTGCCTCCCAATTCAATACAATAGCGGTTCGTGATTTGAATGGCAATGGAACGTCCGAAATCATTATTGGAACAAAGGATGCAAGAATATTGATATTCGAATCCCAGGAGCAATTGTCCGAGATAAATGTTACATCCTACCTCAATGAAATTACATACATCGGGGCCACAGATGAAGGTGGAATTATTGCTGCCAACCACACAAAAATTATTGTCCTGGCTCCCACGACATATGAAATCCAACTGGAAATTACGGAATTGGAAGAAATAACCGCTCTTACTGTCTACAATGACCCTGAAGGCGAGGATTACATAATTGCTTCTGATGAAAAAAGACCGTATCTCTTCAACCTTTCAAGTGCAGAGCACGAAAGAAGAGGGCCAAAGATCGAGAATATTAGGGCGATATACCTGGAGCATTACTCGATTCCAAAGTTCAATGATTCCATTCCCGATGTGATAGTTCTCACCGAAGATACAGTGTATATCTCCCCTGATCTGATCAAGCACGAAAAGGGATACTACTTCTTGACTTTCAGTTACGACATTCACAGCTTTCTAAACACGGATTTGGATGAAGATGGTGTCAAGGATATAGTGCTGGGTAAGGATGATGGATACAAATACGATTCCATTGTATTTGGCGAGGGTGCAGACTACACACTGCCCATCATCATTTCCATTGCAATCGCCCTTTCTCTTACCATACTTGTCCTCAAATTTCCCGAGTGGTATGTTGTGGATGCGGTGGGTCTGGTTATGGCGATTGGGGCCACAGTTATTCTTGGCATTACATTTGCCATACTTCCGGCGATTGTTCTATTGGGTATCCTTGCAGTATACGACGCCATTTCAGTTTACAAAACAAAGCACATGATCAGCCTTGCGGACAGTGTTATTGATCTTAACCTTCCAGTACTTTTGGTTATTCCGAAGAAGCGCGGGTACTCGTTCAGAAAGAAGAAACCGAGGCTCAAAGAGCAGCTTGAATCCGGGGAGGAAAGAGAGGCCATGTTCATGGGTCTTGGAGATATAGTAATACCTAGCCTACTTATCGTATCCTCGTTATCTTTCTTGCCAGGTGCTCAAAGTGGTATAGGAATAGCAGGCAATCTTCTGGTTTGTATCGGCACCATGATAGGCATACTGGTGGGTTTTTCAATACTTATGTCCTTTGTTTTAAAAGGCAATCCACAAGCAGGGCTACCCCTTTTAAATTCTGGTGCAATCGGAGGTTATTTAATCTCATATATCCTGGTCTTCAGTGATTTTGGCTTCGGCTTCAATCTGAACTTCATGTGAGGTGAATCAATGAGGATACTGGCCATAGCTGATGTCCATGGCTCAAAAGATGCCAAACAAAGGGTAAACTCCCTTATTTCAGAGTACCTGCCCCATGTAGTGGTGGTATGCGGTGATATAACACAATTCGGACCCCCCGAGTGGGCCCTGGATTTTTTAAAGGGTATTTCCCTCAAAACATTGGCCATACCTGGCAACTGCGATCCCAGGGGTGTGCTCGAGGCAATCGAAGAAAGTCCTGCCATTCCCCTTCATGCACAGAAAGTGGAGCTTTTGGGTTATACCTTCGTGGGCCTGGGAGGATCAAGCCCTACTCCCTTTAACACACCATTTGAACTCTCTGAGCCACAGATTTACGAGACACTTAGGAATCTGATGACAGAAGGTGCTGTTCTCGTTACCCATTCACCTGCAAAAGGACATCTCGATAAGACCGCCCAAGCATTCGATCTCGGCAGTGATTCCATAGCAAAGATTGTCTCAGAGTTCTCTCCTCGCCTTGTGATATCGGCGCATATTCATGAGGCCAGGGGTCTGGAAAAAGAGGGGGGAACCACCTTTGTAAACCCGGGTCCTGCATCACGGGGTTATGCGGCGGTAATCGATCTGAATGGTGAGGTTAGGGTTGAGCTGGTGTAACAAGTCTTATATAACATCCAACAAGTTTGTTATTCTGTAAATCGGCAATTAAATTCAATCCGGATGTCTGAAAACCTTGAGGAAGGATGCAAATGGGTAAAAAGAAATTAGCCAAGCAAAATGGTCGGTCATACATTTTCGCAATCTATGTATTGGATGTTGTATTGTGCGTTTTAATTCTGGGTTTGTTGTTTATGGCACTTAACCAGAATTATCAGGGGACGATATACAGCAATGAATCTGTTGAGCATCTATCAATTACATCCTCTCTTGTAGGTTTTTTACTTGCTGCCGTCTTATTATTAAAGATTGGATATTTCAAGTCGTCCTTACCAGGAGCATGGATATTTCTGAGAATATGTTTTATCAGCGGCTTGTTACACCTAGTTTGTGCTTTGGCCTTGATCTTCTATTTTGCTTCCTCCTATGGCTATTTGCTGATAGTACGGGGTTATATTTACAGGGAATATGGTTACATACATTTGACCAATGCAATTCTGTATTTCGTTTTATTCGGTTATTTTATTATGACAATCAGGCAATCCGCAAAAAAGGGGCATATCCCTAAATATTCCTAAATATCCAGCTCATTCACCAGGCTTGGGCACACCCAAAGATATATAATCCAGTTTTGGCATCATATCATCTGCTTAGTATGTAAGCAATAATCATTCGGTGATAATAATGAGAGAAAAAATCGAAAAGGTAATCGATGAGCAGATCAGACCTGGACTGCAGATGGACGGCGGAGACATAGAACTAGTGGACATAGGCGATGATGGTATTGTAAAAGTACGCTTGAAAGGCGCCTGTGGCGGCTGCCCCATGTCCCAATTGACACTGACCATGGGTGTGGAAAAAAGATTGAAGGAAGAGATCCCAGAGGTCAAAGGTGTCGTTGCGGTTCCGTAAGCTCCTTCACATTTTTTTTAATCTAATCAATGATCAAGTATTTTTGAGGGAATATAGCTTTATAACCAGCCCTCTTTTCTTTTTATTATACCCAACATTTAAATGATATTAAGCCTTTTTAGGCATGTAATTGAGCTATTCAAAGGCACAGATTGAAAAACAGCGAATACGAGGGTGATAAACATGAACACGATATTTCCATCATGTCCGCAATGCAGTGAAGGGGTGCTTTTGCCCTTTTCCAGAGGTCAAGACCTGTTCGAACTCTGGAAATGCAGCAAATGTGGACATACTATCTACAAGAAATGATTTCAGGCAAGCTTTACCTATTCAATTCTTTTTATGAGTCTTATTTGCGGTAATGCAACCATCATAAATACCATAAAAAATCGATAATCTGATAAGGCTCTTTGACAATATATGACAGATATGTTTCTTAAAATCCGTATGGCTGATATGAAAGAGGCGAAAAAGGTGCTGCCAACCTACTTCAATATCCTAGACAGGCAGGAAACCGCTTCATATCTCAAATGCAAGAGTTACCCTGTCAAGTTCCACAATTCAACTGGTCAAGAAGAGCTTTGGGATGCACATGATGAAGCTCTTTTATCGTTAAAGAAGAATGAGTTGACCAAAAAGCCAAAAACATCCCTTTTGGATATGAAACTGAAACTGGCCTCGCAAATGTTACTTTCCTGCGAACTGTGCGAGAGAAAATGCGCAGTCAATAGAAAGAAAGGTGAGGAGGGGCACTGCAGGGTTCTACAATCCAAAATCTCCTCCGAATTCGTACATTGGGGGGAGGAGCCAGAGCTTGTGCCTTCTCATACCATCTTCTTTTCAGGATGCACCTTCAACTGCGTGTTCTGCCAGAACTGGGACATAAGCCAGAATCCTAAAGGTGGTGTGGTATTCTCCCCAAAAAGGGTGGCTGAAATTATTGAGAGACGCAGCGAGTCCACAAGGAACACCAACTGGGTGGGAGGCGACCCAACATCAAATCTACCATTTATCCTGGAATCCCTCACATACTGCGATGCAAATACACCCCAGGTCTGGAACTCCAATATGTACCTCTCAGAGAAAGCAATGAAGCTTCTTGACGGAATAATCGATTTGTATCTTACTGATTTTAAATACGGCAACAACGAATGCGCAAGGAGGCTGTCCAAGGTAGATAACTACTGGGATATCGTGAAAAGGAACCACAAAATGGCAAGAGGCCAGTGTGAGATGATAATAAGACATCTGGTACTGCCCGGACATTTTGACTGCTGCACAAAGCCAATTATGGAATGGATTGCAAAGAACCTGAAGCCAGTGAGGGTTAATGTAATGGACCAGTTCAGACCGGAGTACGATGCCCACGACTATGAGGAATTAACTAAAAGACTTTCAAGGGATGAATTTTTAACCGCCCGAAAATTTGCACAAGACCTTGGATTGAGCCTGACAGATTGATTATTCTCTTAATACCTGATATTAAAAACAACATGTTTAAATACAACTTTTGGAGTTTTCAATACCGGAGAAACAAATGGTTGTAAAAAGTGATTTTAGTATACAGGAAAAGGATGTCCCGAGTTTACCGGTAAAAGACTGGCTCTTGATTGTAATCCATGATAAAGACGACCAAAAACCCAAAGATGTCCTATCCATTATAAATGAAATCTTTATCTTTGCCTGGGAGGTCTTACCATCTATAAAATCAGATTTTGAGTTCAGGACCACATGTGCAGGCCCGTACAGTGAAAAGATAATGGGAGCCTTAAAGCAACTTCTTTCTGACAATTTGCTGGAAAAAAAAGAGAACGGTTCATCACCAGGAGGCGAACACGGCTATGTCCTTACCGAAAAAGGTAGAAAGAAAGCTGAAAAAATTGCCTCAGGACTTCCAAAGACGGCCAGGGAAAAGATGGAGTTTGTAAAGAATACCATTTCCCATATGGGTCCTATAGGTATGATGCAGTACATCTATTCCATCTATCCCCAGTATGTTTTTTTAAATGAGGGGGGTGAGTTCATTGAATGAGATAGTGATATGGATCGGGATTGCGATTTTCATTGCCCTGGTTACCGCATCCGTGCTCATATACTTTCAAAACGAAAGATTCGATGACAAGTACAAGAAAAATATCGAGATTATCAGGGCAATTAAAGCACAGAAGCTTAGGGATTTTGGAATCAGATTCTATGAAACGGAAGCGCAAAAGGATGACAAACAAAGAGATGACCTCCCCAACGAAGAGAACTTCAAAGAATTGGGAAAACAGGCCCTCAATTCCAACAGGAACCTCAACAGGTTGACAAAGAAAGCCGCTGATCTGAAGATGTGGTTCGATTATCTCCCAAGGGCAAAGGAGTTTTTGGTTGGTGCTGCATTATGGCTCTTTCTTTTGGGGCTTATTTCCCTGGTATTCTGCCTTTCGGTTTGGGCTGAACTAAATAACGGAGGCAAAGTCGTATACTCGGGTTATCTGAGTTTTCTATGGATACTATTTGGTATCAATCTCTTCAAGAACATACTGAGATACAACCTGGTTACCAAGAACATCAACAAACATATGGATATGATCAGAGAAGGTGATGTTGGCAAATTCTGAAATGGTTTTGTTTACCATGTACCTATTGTTCCCCATCTTCATCCTGTTTTTTCTCATTTACGTCTTTTATATTATCAGGTTTCTCTTCTGTTTTATCCTCGTCTTTTCCCTCTATCACTTTTTCTTCCTCTTCATCTTCCTCATCATCTTCCTCCTCTTCCTTGCCGAACAAGGTCTCTCTCAAACGCTTGAAAGATTCCACCGAAGCTGCAATGGCAAAGAGATTTATGGCAACAAAAATCAGCATCATCTCTGCAGCAAAGAAAAGATCTGTTTCTGGAACCACCTTATCCATTATGAGATGAAAGAAGAATATATCCCCCCATGAAGAACTATGTAACGCTGAGCCTCCCCAGAAATACTCGAAATCGGGAATCTCCGCCCAGATACTGCCTATGATACCTACGGGTACCCTTTTTTTAAAAAAATCTTTCAGGGTTTGTACCTTGATATCCCTGGTTGCCAGCCATAATATGAGAAGATATAGGGGAAGTGCAATTGAATAGCCCCAAAAGAAATGTGCGTAAGGCCAGATCGTATCACCATACCAGATTTATTTTTCAAATCAAATAATGAGGTTTATTCGGGAGGCGGGGGAGGCTCTGACTTTTTCTGCTCTTTCTTTGGTTCAGGAGGCGGAAGCTCTTCTGGTGGAGCAGGCGGTGGTGGTTGCTCCTCTTCCATAAGCTCGAATGTCTCGGCAGGTGGCTCAGGTGGTTGCACGGGTGCCACTTTTTTGGGCACCTGCTGCGGTCTGGTTGCTTTTTTAACGGGAGTGGTAACCTGAGTTCTTTGGACAGGTGTTCGGGGTTGTCTGGCTTGCGGTTTTGACTCTGTTTGCTGAACTTGAGTTTGTGCATGTTCGAATTCATCGATTCTCTGATTTAGTTTTCTGTTTCTTTTCTTTTCCTTGGACAGCATGCCACCTAAAGCTGCTGCGGCAACAATGGCAATCAAAGCAATTATAATAAACAGCAGGGTCATGATATCCATGGGTTCTTTCCATTTTGATTTGTCCAGGGGATAATCGTCACTGACATCGGGTGTTCCATCATTATCATCATCTGTATCTTCGTTGTTTCCTATACCATCGGAATCCGTATCCACGGTTTCATCCGGATTGTAGGGCAGGTCATCCTCCTCATCAATTACACCGTCGTTGTCATCGTCATCATCCGCATTGTCACCGATTCCGTCCTCATCAAAATCTGACCACTCTGCATCATTGTGGGGAAAGTAATCAGCCTCATCACTCACACCATCGTTGTCATCATCCTCATCCTCCGAATCGAAAATACCGTCGAGATCCGAATCCCTTTCAGGTGTTCCTGAGGCATAATTCGAGTCTAAAGATCTCAAACCCGCGTCATCAAACGCCACGATATAATAACTGTAATTCTTTCCATTTATCAAAGGCATGTGATGGTAGCCAGTGGTATCTGGCGGGAAATTATCAAAGGGAACATAATTTGAACCGCCATCACCACTGAAATATAGGATATAATGGCTTAAATCATCCTCAGAATTAGGATTCCAGGAGAGGTTCAATGCCCCGCCACCGGGAACTCGTGAAACCGTAAGAGCGGAGGGAGCCCTTGGCTGTGTGGTATCCATTACAGTAACTAACCTGGAGGTCGTATTCTTATTGCCTGCAGAATCTGTTATTGTCACGGTTACAGTATAAACTCCGGGGTCGCTGTAAGTATGAGCAACGATAGCATCCAAGCCAGATATTTCTAATCCGTCACCGAAGGAGAAGTTGTACGAGGCGATCCCCACATTATCAGAAGAGTCTGAAGCATCGAACTCGTATTCCACATCCTCGTCCATGGTATCAAGGAAGACAACATTTAAAACCGGAGGCTCGGTGTCGATTTGCACAACCGTTATGGCCATTGTATCCGTATCCCAGTTTCCCTGCGAATCAGTAGCCCTCAAAGTAACTATGTAATTTCCGGATTCGGTATAGATATGTGTTGGAGAGATTCCTGTATAATCAGGGCTTGCCCAATCTACTCCATCACTGTAATCTATGTCCCATTCATATAATATCACTCCAACGT
Source organism: uncultured Thermoplasmata archaeon (assembly GCA_965372465.1). Taxonomy (GTDB): domain Archaea; phylum Thermoplasmatota; class Thermoplasmata. The sequence continues at coordinate 16,184 of CBDVCK010000019.1, forward strand.
TATCGGCGGATGCGGATGCATTGAACGAGTAAGGCGAATCTTCATTAACGGTTTCATCAAGCCCGGCATCAGCTGTGGGTTTTGTCACATCTTGAACATCTATCCAGAGAGTATCAAGAGCCCAGTTTCCTTCTGCATCTGTTACGTTCAATGTCACCATATATAGCGCTGGTTCGGAATAGATATGCACTGGCATTGCTCCATTATAATCGGGATTGAGCCAATCCACACCATCATCTGCGTCAATATCCCAGGCATAGCTTAATATGCCAACATTGTCGGTTGAATTTGTAGCATTGAAGGTGTAGGGTGAATCCTCGTCAACTGAATCGTCAGATCCAGCATCCGAAATTGGCTGGGTCGCATCGAGGATGGTTATTATCACTGTATCCAGGTTCCAATTCCCTGAAGTGTCTGTTACATTTAGAGTTACTGTGTATGTTCCTGGCTCGCTGTATGTGTGAACCGGATTTAATAATCCAGCCCCCGAATACTCAGGGTTATTCCAATCCACTCCGTCACCTGCATCAATATCCCAGGCGTAATTTGAAATGGCAACATTATCACTTGATCCCGAAGCGTCAAAGGTGTTGGGTAAGTCCTCGTTTATTGTGGCATTGGGTCCTGCATTGGCAGTGGGTGGTGTGATGTCACGAACCGTAATCTGCACAGTGGCTGCGGCCCAGTTTCCAGCAGCATCTGTGATGTTCAATGTGGCTGTGTAGCTCCCAGGTTCGGTATAAACATGGCTTGGGGTAGAGCCTGTATAATCCGGTGTTAGCCAGTTAAGACCATCACTTGAATCTATATCCCAGGCATAACTTGTGATGCCCACATTGTCAGAAGATAGGGTCCCATCAAAGAGGTACGAGGTATCCTCGTTAGCAAAGTCGTTTGAACCAGCATTGGCAGTAGGAGGGGTGACATCCAGAACCTCAACCCACACCGTATCAGTGTCCCAATTTCCCTCCCCGTCTGTGACATTCAATGTGACCGTGTAATTACCAGGTTGAGAATAGATATGCACCGGGTCCCATAAGGTGGGACCGGAATAATCCGGACTGTTCCAGTCAATGCCATTGCTGAAATCCATATCCCAGGCATAATTTTCTATGCCAACATCATCAGAGGAACCTGAGCCGTCGAACAGATGCGCTGTATCCTCGGAAATTGTGTCCGGCTGCCCTGCATCTGCGAAAGGAGTTGTAATATCTATAACCTCTATGTTCATTGTATCGGTATCGATGTTTCCGGCGTCGTCTGTCACGGTAAGGATCACAACATAGTCACCCGGAGAATTGTAGAGATGAACAGGGTTGGGGTCTGTGCCGTTTGCAAAGTTTCCATCGCCAAAACTCCAATTGTAAAATGCAATTGAACCTGAATTGTCTGTGGACAGGCTGCCGTCAAAGGGATAGGCAGTGCCATCATTGACAGAATCATCCGGTCCTGCATTGGCATTTGGAGGGGTGATGTCTATGACATTGATAATTACCTGGTCAATTGACCACCAGCCTGCCTCGTCTGTTACGTTCAAGGTGGCAATGTAAGTTCCAGGTTGAAAATAAGTATGGGATGGTCCCATTCCTGTTAGGTCAGGACTTGCCCAATCCAAACCATTGCTATCATCGATATCCCAAGCATAGCTGAAGATATCCACATTGTCTGTGGAGCCTGAGCCATCAAATGTATGCGGTGAATCCTCATTTACATCTGCATCTAATCCGGCATTGGCAGAAGGGGGAGTCACATCATTTACGATTATGGTAACTGTATCCGTATCCCAATTCCCCTCGGAATCTGTAACGTTCAATGTGACAGTATACGTGCCGGGTTGGAAATAGATATGTACCGGATTAAAACCTGTGTAATCCGGGGTTACCCAATCAAGATCATCACTGTCATCAATATCCCATGAATAACCTACTACGCCCACATTGTCTGTGGAAGCTGACCCGTCAAAGGAAACCGGGGAATCCTCATTGGTCGTGTTTCCAGGACCTGCATTGGCGGCTGGAGGGGTGATGTCTACTACTGCTATCCATACCCAATCTACGTCCCAATTTCCTCCTGCATCAGTTACATTTAAAGTAACATTATAGAATCCCGGCTGTATATATGTATTAGAAGGCTGCGGGTCAGAGCCGCTTGAGGTGTTTCCATCCCCGAAATCCCAGAAATAGTTGGCTATTGAACCTGAATTATCTGAAGATAGTGTGCCGTCAAAGACGTATTGTGAATCTTCATTTGTTGAATCGTCCACTCCTGCATTTGCGATGGGAGGTGTGATGTCAATTACCATAACAATTAGTGTGTCAATAGACCATCCTCCATCCCCGTCAATGACCCTCAAAGTTACAACATAATCGCCAGGAGTGTTATATGTATGAATAACCACATCCCCTATAAGATCGGGTGAGCCCCAATCTATTCCGTCAGAAGCATCAACATCCCACAGGTAACCGACAATACCCACATCATCATCTGATTGCGAGCCATTGAAGGTAATAAGTGAATCTTCATCCGTTGAATTATCAAGCCCCGCACTTGCATTTGGAGGAAGGGAATTTGTGACTGTTATATTGACTATGTCCGAAGCAAAGTTTCCAGCATCATCGGTACAGGTGAGCAATGCCGTGTAGAATCCTGCATTAGTATAGGTATGTGCGGGTGTGTCATTTGTACCGTTGTCGTAAAAACCATCACCAAAACTCCAGTTATACCAAATTATTCCCACATTATCCCATGAACCCGTGGCATCGAAATTGAAAATAGTGTTTTTCATTATGGACCCATCCGAACCTGCATTAACGTTTGGAGGGGCATTGTCTGTAACCGTGATCTGCAGCGTGTCGGTGTCCACATCATTGTCTCCATCAATGACCCTGAGAGTGGCGTTGTAGATACCAGGAGTTGAATAGGCGTAGTTTGGTGCAATGCCTGTTAAATCCGGAGTTACCCAATCAAGGCCATCACCATCATCTATATCCCATTCATATGTTACAATTCCTTCATAATCTGTGGAGTTTGAGCCGTCGAAAAAGTAAGGCGTCCCAGCATATGCAGACCCATCTGCTCCTGTATTTGCTGTCGGCAGATTGTTTAAAACACTTCCAATAACACCATTCTTCCATCCGCTGAAAAAACCGCTTTGATCCTCGAACCTGACCCGAAATTCGTAAAACGGTGGACTCTTTGGAGCGTTTGGGCCCGGTGTGAAACTCACTTGCCAGAAACCCGAGGGTGCAGATCCGATATAGGTAGGCGCTCCAAGGTAAGTTGTATTCCAGGATATGGTATCATGGTATTCAAAAGAGGGTATGAGGATGTCTTCGGTGTCCTCGGGATCCGAACCATTAGCAGTGAGGTTTATTTCCTGGCCCCTGTAAACCGTGAATGAAGTGGTGGTGAGGTTGTCTGCTGAAGGTGGACCGTTCAAATCTACTGTAACCTCCCTGCTCATGTTCATATTCGCATTCGCTGTTCCGTTTGCACCTCCTTTAAATGCATCGATGGTATGTGGAGTGTAATCAGTGGTACCTGATGATGTTCTATTGAACTCAGTTACCTCCAGCCACCTTATCCACCCATCGTTTCCTGATCCTGTGGAAAAGGGCTGACCCGAAGGAGGTTCGGGGTTTCCCCAGAAGTCGTCGATGAATACATCGGCATTGTCCGAACCGGAGCCTGCGGCAAGGACCCTCACATGAAGGTACCATTTGACATTCAGAAATGAACCTGTGTCTTGTACTGTTGCAGCCCCTTTATCGAATGTCGTGTTGAGAAGGTATACTGAAGGATCGTTTGAATACTGGTCATCAACAAAGATGTCTAAATCCCCTGCACCAGGACTTTTTTCGAGGGTGGTGTTGGTGACAATCACATTTGTGGAACTTTTTACCCACAGGTTGCGGTCGTTTCTTGCGATATAATCGTCCTCGATGAAAATAAAGTCCACAGAATCGAGTAAGTATCCAGCGCCTGAATTTGAAGCGCCATTATGATTGTCTGTAATCTCGTTGTTATAGCAAGAGACGAATCCAACGTCGTTAAGGTTCCACCCTTCCATACGAATTGCATGACCGCCCCCGCCTCCATTATTGTATAAAACATTGTCGAAGATATAGATGTTGTTGACTGCATAAGGACCAGTATCCCCGTATAAAATAATTCCATATTCAGAATTGGAATGTATCACGTTTTCGTAAATATAGATGTATTGAACTGCAGAAACACCGTTTAAACCCTGTGCATGTACACCGCGATCATTATTGTAAATATGATTGTCATTGATATAACAATATGTTGTTGTAAAGCCATTTGCGTGGATGAAAACACCGATATCGTTGCCTTGTATCGTGTTATTATATACATCGTGTCCGCCTCCACCAACTAAAGATATTCCGTAACCGGTTGGATCACTACTGACATTGTTATAAGACATATTGATGAAATAACTGTCTAAAACATAGATTCCCCGATCTTGAATGTTCGAAAGAGTGTTATTTGTGAAATAACAATACCAAGCATCATTGGTATAAATCCCTCTATCATCGATATTCTCAATCGTGTTGTTTGCCAGGGTAACGTTATTGGACTCCCAAACAACTACACCCATGAACGAGTCTGCAATATAGTTGCCTGTCACATTCACCCAGTCTGTCCAAATAAACAGTCCGAGCCCATCCACATACGTCGAAGTGCTCCAACCACAGTCATACAATTCGCTGTTTTTAAACTCCAGCCTTGAACCCGGATACGCCTGAAAACCAAATCTGTTGGCGTTATTGCTCTGGATTATAGATGCGTCTGAAGTTGTTGCAGGGTCGTCGTCAGAATCCTGGATTACCAAATTGCCTGCTTGCATAACAGTGAGATTGTACTCTCCATCATAAGTGGAATTTCCCATTTCGATTGTTACATTGGTCAAAGTGAGGCTTCCGTTCACATACAGATTTCCCATTACAAGGATGGTTTTATCTGAATGAGAAATCGAATCTCCAAACTCGATAAACCAGTCCGCATTCGTGGTCCAGATATTATCCCCGAGCGTAATATCGGGAAACACTCCATCGTCATGAGGTGCTCCCTGCTCTGCCTTGGCAGTGGGTGAGAAATCCAAAGCTCCAATGAATATGCTCGAAATCATCAAACAAACTATTACATAAGAGGATGCCCGTTTCATGTTCATTCCCCTTAAAGCAAATGAACTGGGGGGTATAAGAAACCTTTGATAAATGGATATTGAAAAGATACTAACCAATTGATTTACTATGTTTATGATAGAAGGGGGTGATTGTGAGAAGCAGATCACGGGGATATTGGACTGAATCTCCTGTTTTCGGTGCTGTACGGCCCAAAATCGCTGAAAAGTTTAAATAGATACGAGTAAATTCACCCAAACGGGGAGGTAATTATATCAAATATTTAACAAATTTGAGGAAGCTTTAACTCTGGTGTTTTGATGCTTAGAATTTTAAAGAATATTCACGGAGTAGAGGGTATACCCCTAAAACTCATAATCATGGTTGTAATCCTTGCCATTACAATTCCTGTAATTTGGAAGGGATTGGAAAGCTATGACCGCTCACAAACCGAGAACAACCTGAAAAACGAGATTGAATTCCTGGCTTCTCATATAAAACAGATTTATCTTTCAGGTACTGGCAACGCTCGTGATGTGAAAGTTGACTTCAAGGATGGTATGATGTCAAAGATCGAGTGGATAAAATTAGGAGATTCAGTTGATGGAATATGGTCTGCCCTCAAGTACAAACTCGACTATCAGGATACGAGAACAATTGTAATCAGCAACCCGAATATTCCTATTGGAAATATAAGTGATGGAGATATAGGATCTCTGACTTTGGGGCCGGGTAAACAAACAATCCATCTGGAATGCAAAGAAGGTTTTGATTTCGACAACGATGGTGCGCAGGATATGTATATTGAGGTTTCAAAGGTGGTTTGAAGGTGCTGGATTTTGTGATGTCAAAAATTGCAATGATGATTGCAGCCATTGTCATTCTCACTTCGGTTCTTGGATTCTTTTATTTCCAAAGAGAGGAAGCCAAAGATCTGGAACTTGAAAATATAGCAGAAAAGTTTACAGATGCAGTGAACAATATAAACTCACTTCAGGGCGAGACTGTGGTCAATGTCACCTTTGATGAGGGAAAGGAAGGAATCTATGTAAGGCCAAACGTTAACGGGAACAACTATGAAATTTTAATGTCCCGATCCAATATTATCATCACCCAGGAAAAGAGAAGAGCCAGTGATAATTTCATAACCCCGGTTCATCTCTGGGAACCGGAAAATAAAGCATACAATCAAACTCAGATTGAACAGAAGGATGATGACAATAAAAAACTGGAATTTGTTTCGGGGCAGGACTTTAAAATAGAAAGAAAGTTTTTGGAGATAAGCGGGGAAAATGAATATATGACTTTTGTGTATATATGAATGGATTTGTGTCCTGAGGTTCAAAGTTAGTAAGATGCTGTGGATATGATGTTAAGGAAAATTGTACCAGACAAATTATCCCATGGAGGAGATTGAACGATTTCAAGAGCGCTTACAGCAAATGAAAATCCCAAACTTATCCGAAAGAAGATAAAAATTTGGGCAAGAAAGAATGGCTATCGGATCCTGATTTACAAATAT
>CBDVCK010000020.1:0-22799 GCA_965372465.1 uncultured Thermoplasmata archaeon
CCCAGGTTTCTTTGCCAGGCAAAGAAAGGCGGGTTAAGAGCCGATCGCTCTACCTTTCCAGTCCGAACAGAATCAAAGTAACTGTCAGGATAGCTGAGCTACAGGCCCAGGTAAAATTACCTTACCCCGCCCCAATAGTATGAAATATAAATAAATGTATCGCACTTTTCTTAGTTTTACAGGAAAAGGTATATTTTAGATATTTTCTACTGCTATCTCACCAAAAAGACAAAGTATACAAAGTTACCATTTGCTTTGTCAACAAGGTATATTACGTCAACTTATTTATAAATTGCGACCTCGACCATAAAGCTTCTTGGGGGGCATAGATAAATGTATCGCACCCTTGGTTATTGGGTAATAAACGGTAATAACCACCTAAACTTTATACCATTACATTATATTGGTCTATATTTGTGTGTCCAAAAGTGCTCCAAAAGATAGGCTTAGAGCACCCAAAATACCAAAAAACTTAATATAAACCAGACTCTATACAATCATGGAAAATAAAATTCTGATAATATAACCGAAAGAGGATTGAAGTTAATGAATAAATACAGCATTTCATTGTTGTTGGTAATTCTAATGATATTTCCGGCTCTAACCGGCTCTGGGGATATTTTTGAGGAGAGCGCAGAATATAATGTTTTGGATTCCGCTCTGGTTCGCAGGTTGAATGATGCCGATTCTTCTGATTCATTCGAAGTAATTATCCAGTTCAAAGGTGAGGTAAAAAACAATGATATCAACCTCCTTTCTGCCTTGGGCTTTGATGTGAAAAGGGAATTTCATGTGATTCCCGCAATCTACGCCATAGGAACCAAAGACTCGATTCTCAGACTGAGCAATTACGAAAGAACGGTTCATATCGAGTTCAATGAGCCCCTTGAGTATCTCATGGATGAATCCACCAATACAATCAATGCAACAAATGTCTGGGCTTCCAGAATCATCGATTCCAGGAACAGGACGAAGTTCGATTACGACAACTACCCCTTTCATATAGATGGCACAGGGGTAACGATAGTAGTCCTGGATTCAGGTGTGGATGCAGGACATCCCGACCTTGATTACAGGGAAAAGACGATAATGAACCTCAAGTCAGACATGGACGGGAGCTACACTGAGGCCGAAAATACCGACACCTCAAGCGGACACGGAACCCACTGCGCAGGAACAATCGCAGGAAACGGCGATGCGTCAGGAGGAGCCAGAAGAGGTGTTGCACCAGGTGCCAACCTCATTGGCATCTCAACAGGTGAGGCAGTGGCGATTTTGAACGCCCTGGGAGCAATGGAATGGGTGTACGATCATTCCAGGCCCAATGCCAACCCATATAACATCAAAGGGGTTTCAAACAGCTGGGGCTCATCTGGGGCGTACGACCCTGAGAACTCGATAAACAAGGTAACAAGGAGATTAGTAAACGATAATAATGTAGCCGTTATCTTTGCTGCCGGAAACGACGGAGAGGAAAATCATGACGGTCATGCCGTCACCACAAATCCTTACTCCCTGGAGCCCTCGGTGATCAGCGTGGCTGCAATGGAAAGGGACGGAAGCGGTGTTGCGGGTTTTTCCTCAAGAGGCATAGCAGATGACAACTTCACATGGCCCGACATCGGAGCTCCAGGAGTTCATATCTGGGCAACGGAAGCCAGAAAGACCCTTATCTCAGGTATGAGAAAGCAGGATCCTGATGATGCCATGGACGGATACTACATGAGCATATCCGGAACCTCCATGGCCACCCCACATGTATCAGGGCTTGTTGGTCTGCTCTTTCAGGCTGCACCGAGCCTGAGGGCAAGTGAAGTTCACGATGACTTTCAGGGTGAAGATGATGCGTACTGGGAGGACCCCTATACAAGAATCCACGAGGTGGAGCTGATTATGAAACTTACAGCAACCTACGTTCCTCCTGGGGCGGATAATGGAGTGCCTTCTAATTTCAGCATCGGGATAAATAACCAGCCCAATGATTTTGCCCAGGGTTACGGCATGGTACATGCAGAAAAAGCTATTGCATTGGCCTTGACTCTGGAGGAGATGAGAAGAAGCGATTCCGAAATTACAATATGGGATGCATATTCCAGATATTTCAATATTACAACAAATGGAACGGTAACGGAAAAAACCAATGTGCTGGCCACAAGCTGGTCAGGGGACTGGAGCCAGTTCACGGATCCCGAGAATCAGGCAAGCTCCTTTACCACCCAGCATCCGAGAAGTGTTTATGTTCACAACAGAACCAGCAGAATCATAGTTGACCTTGTATATGATCCCATCAGCACATCCGAACTTTACACTGGGACCCTAACACTTGTGATAGACTACAATGGTGATGGAAGCATTGATTGGAGAGGGGATTCCAGCTTCTCTTCTGAAGGTTTGAAGCACGAGGAAATTGATTTGGGAGGCGGAAGCGCTGAGACCGGCCAGCATTGGGAGTTCAACGTTGAGGGAAGGGTTGCAAAGATACCAGGAATTACGGGACCGAATATCGGCGAGAACGAGTTCAACGAGGCTATAATTGAATATCGGGTCAGTGTACAGATGGTGTTCGACATCACAGAAGACGAGACCATATTCTATGATTCGGGGGACCTACATGCAAAAGTTGCACAACCTGGATTCGGGGAGCCAACACCAGAATATAATGGTAACGGTTCAATTGGGATGAAGGCTTCTTTCTACGATCTCACAAGGGTCTATATCGAGGTTGCTGAACCCCCGGAGAAACCCAAGCCTGCGGAATTTCCGTGGTTGATCGTAATTTTCATTGCAATAATAGCAGCACTGCTTGGTTACATTTACTGGGATCGGAGTCGAACAAAACAGAAGATGATGGGGACAGCTCCCACCCAACCAGTTCAAGCTATTCCCGTGCAAACAGAGCCTCTGATTACAGGGGAAATAGTGGAGGCTGAGGTGGTTTCTGAACCAAGCACGGGATCGTAAACCCACGCATGACGATCTGGTTTATCAATTCGTTGCCTTAATGGACTCCGTTTTCAGGGGAGTTTCGGTGATGATAAATGAAGTTTAGGAAATTTCTAGCATTTACGGTTCTCATCTTTCTTTTTTTTGGTTATAGCGTGACTTTTTGCGCATCTGGCAAGATAAATGAGGAGGTTGTCTCAGTATCACTTTCCGAAAAACTCACAATTACAGAACCCGGCGAGATTTTCAACCTGATAATCCAGTTTGAAGACGAGCTCAAAAAAGAGGATTTGAGGATCATGGATATCCTGGATTTTGAGGTGGTGCAAGCCTTTCATATCATCCCTGGCGTGCATGCATATGCCAAAAAGGAGGCAATTATCGCATTAAGCAATTATGAAAGAACCTACTGGATAGAAACAAACGACAAGCTCGAATACAACCTTGAGGTCTCCACCTCGGTTATTAACGCAACCAATACATGGAGCAGGATCATAACCGATTTTGGAGTGAAAGACGAACCAATCGATGGAACCGATGTCACAGTTGTTGTGGCTGATACGGGAATTGATGCCACACATCCGGATTTGGATTACCATGAAAAGGTGATTTTGAATCTAAAAAAGGACATAAATCACCCTGGAATGTGGAAGGAAATGGAAAATACTGATATCTTCTTTGGCCACGGAACGCACTGTGCAGGGATAATCGGGGGAACAGGGGAGGCATCTGCAGGGGCAAGAAGAGGGGTTGCTCCCAATGTCAACCTGATAGGTCTTTCCATAGGCGATCCCTGGGAAACCAACGAGGTGGGGGGCCTTGAATGGGTCTATGACAATTCCCATCCAAATGCCAATCCCTACAATATCAGGGTGGTTTCAAACAGCTGGGGATATGAGGATATTGACGATAACTTCAAGGATGCGGTAATGGAGGCAACTAGAAAGCTCACCTACGAGAACAATGTTGTTGTCGTATTTGCGGCAAGCAATGACGGTGAGGAGGACCATGACGGCCATGTGTCCACAACGAACATGTACGGTAACGTCCCGGTGGCAATCTCTGTTGCAGCGAGCCAGAGAGATGGAAGCGGCATGGCCGATTTCAGTTCCAGAGGCCACAGGGATAATAACGAGACCTGGCCTGACATCACTGCACCCGGTGTGAGTATAATGTCCGCCAGGGATTCAAACGGTAAGATGGGAAAATCCAATACTGACAATCCCTACTACATTCCTGCAAGCGGAACATCCATGGCAACACCCCATATCGCAGGGGTGGTTGCTCTTCTTTTCCAGGCATGTCCAGATCTCACGATAAGCGAGGTGCACGATGACTCATCCACCCAGGAATCCGGGTACTGGGAGGATCCCTTTACAAGGATACATGAAGCCGAATACATATTAAAGGCAACATCGGATTTCATGCCCTTCGCAAGTGACAACGGGGTTCCTGATAATTTCAGCTACAGCCTCCTGGGCAGACCCCATGATTTTGCCCAGGGATATGGCCTGGTCAATGTGGAAAGGGCAGTGGGTGTTGCCCTGACTCTTAGTAAGCTCAGGAGCGAATATCCCGAGGCTACCGTTGAGGATGCATTAAAATCTCATGGATACGTGATAAACGATACCACGGCAAGCAGAGAAACGGATGTGCTTGTGGCAAGCTGGATGGGTGAATACACCCTGCAAAACGACCAGAATGCAAAACCCACATTTGTGACCAACCAGGCTCATTACGTTTACATCTCCAATGAGTCAAAGAAATTGATTTTGGACCTCTCTTTCCCCCCCATTGAACTGGAAAAGAACACCATAGGAACCGTGACACTCACAATCGATTACAATGACGACGGCAGTGCCGACTGGACAGGTTCCATTATGGGTTCAGACACATTGTCTGGCCATAGACATGATGAAATAGATATCTCTTCCGGGGAGTTTTCCTCTCATAGAGGGAGTAAATGGGCTTTCAGTATCTACGGATATGCTGTAAAGACCTCTATCATAGGACAGCAACCTCCTTCCCCAGGGGGATTTCGGGCACCCACTATAGAGTACGCAACATCGGTTCAGCAGGTTTTGGATTTCTCAGCATCCCAGCATATCTTCGTTGATTTTGTGGATTTGAGATCCAGTGTGGCTCAACTCGAATTTGGAGAGCCCACATCTGAATATATAGAAGGTGAAATAGAGCTTTATTCTTACGAGTTCAACCTCTCGAGGGCATTTCTCACAGAAGAACCCCCTCCCCCTGTTGATAGAAAAGACTCGTATTTAATCGCCCTGGTAATGGATATCGTCCTGGCTTTCATAGTTATTATCGCTTTGATAAGAAGGCAGCTTAAAAAAACAAAAATAGATGCCAAAATCACCACTAAGTAACTCAATACCCTTGAACGCACCTTATAACCCCTTCAAAAAAGTAAAACAGGGTGAGGTTGCAAAAATAAGCAGTTTTTAAAAGAAAATTATATCAACTTAAATCTCCTTACTCATTCAATTGATTTGGCATGGACAATACTCTAGGCTGAAACCCGGTGACGGATATGGAGGATATCAAACCACTCAAGGCTCTTCTGAGACGAATCAAGAGTTTGGATTCGGTTACTGACGCAATGCTTATGACAAAAACAGGTATGTTCGTTTTAGGCAGTATGAGAAGAAGCAGAAAGCTGGAGAGATTTATCGGGATGTGTGCTATTCTCATGGGCTCGGCTGAGGCCACATCCGTGGAATTGGAAGATATCCTAAAAGGGGTGGTGATAAGGACAAAGAATTCAAAGATAGCATTCAAACTTTTAACTGATAATATCATACTTGTGGTAACCTGTCAAAGCAAAAAGGACGATTTGAAAATCCTTGAAGAGATATCCTCGGTATTACCCCCCTGAAAATAGGTCGCAAAACTTAAAAAAAATATACTTTTCGGAGCCAAAAAACCATGAGCCCCAGGCAAAATAACATCGAGAAAATGTATAAAAACCTCTGGGAAAGCCATTTTCATGAAAAGGGCGATGGAATCCTGAATGTAAAGGTTGCATACTATCCTTATACCACGTTAAAAAATACAATACGAAGAAGGGGAGACACTATATTTATCAGGGTAAGCGATATGTTGGTGGGCGCTCCACTCAGCGTGGACTTGGCTTTGGGAATCATACTTTTCTTTCGATTGGAAGGAGCGCATCCCCCAAAGTCAGAAGAGATAATATACAAGGAGTATATCCATTCCAGAGAAATACAAAAGCGGATTCAAAGAATCAGAAAAGAGAGAGGGAAAAAGATCATTTTTGGGTCAAAAGGGGAATTTTACGACCTTGAAGAAAGCTTTGATAGAGTCAATAGGGACTACTTCAAGGGAAAACTAAAAAAGCCGATTCTCACCTGGAGCCAAATTAAGACCACAACCAGGTTTGGCCATCATGACAAAGCGCATAACACCATAGTAATTAGCAAGACATTGGATGACAAGATGGTTCCACAATTTCTTTTGGATTACGTGATGTACCATGAAGCCCTCCATATAAAGCATGGCATCCATTACAAAAATGGAAGGCGAAGTATGCATTCAAGAGCCTTTAACTTGGATGAAGAGAGGTTCAAGAAACAAAAAGAGGCAAAAGCAATGCTCAAAAAAATCTCGGGTAGATCAGTATTATTTGACTGAAAGGGTTTTTATTTACTACTCTTCCATTTTTCGGAACCATTTCTTCATTGCCTTGCACTTGGGGCAGCGGAAGCTGTCGACAATGGTTTCAAAGGGTGTTCCTATTCCTATATTCTTCTTGGGCACACCTGTTTCAGGGTCATAAATCCAACCGCATATAGTGCATTTCCATTTATCCATTTTATTTCCTCCTTTCCTTCCTTTTTATTGGTTTTGCCAGATGCCTTCTTGCGCAGACAGGCACCTCATAAAGTCCGGTTGCAAGTTCTCTTTTCACCTTCGAGGATTTTACCTTTTCCTCCCCTACCTTTACTCTGCATTTTGGACAGCGGTATCCTGCATTTTTTCCCATGGACTTCATCCTACCCTTGCATTTGGGGCATAAGGGGTTTTCGGTTTTTTTATATTTTTTTGCCAGTTTTTCTATTTTGATCTTCTCGATGTTTATGGTTATAGGTTTTTTTCTTACACCCCCGTAAACTGTAACTTTGTCACCTGGTATCAGTTTTCTTACCAAGCTACGAAACTCCTTGGTGGGCTCGTAGGCTGCGCAGTCTATTGTTTTACCATTTGCAATGGAGAATATCACATGGCCTCCCTCTATGGTTTTCGGAATTGTGCTCACAGCGCCAGACGTTATTACCGAATGATAGCTTGTTATATCCTTTATCCTCGTTTTCTGCAGATGCTCGTCTGTGCCCTGATTGGTCTGAAACAGAATCCATCTCGCCTTTTTTTCCGAGATTATTGATTTCATTGCCCTGGGAAGCTCATTTGGTTTATCCCCCCTTATCCCAAAGAGCACTGGACAGGGGCTGTTGGGGGCAATGGCAACCACCTTATTATGATGATCAAAGTTGTTGAATGTTGAAGGGAACCTCTGATCCAATTTTATGACCGAAGATATATCGATTCTCCTTTTTGTCCCCCACCGTTTTTTCTCCCTGTAGGCTATAACTTCATATGTCATGTCTCTCGGGCGCCATGAGCAAGCCGCAGAGGCTCCAATTAGTCCTCTTTTGTTCTTGTATCCCTTGAAATCTGCATGATGCTCCCTCAACATCCTTTTTACAGTGGAAAGGTTAACAACATCCCGAACAGCTTCCCAGTAAAGACTCTGGGGAGGCTTGTTTTTCGTAACCACATATGCAGGGTTCGTATTCTCATCTGAAAACTGTGCATTTGCTTCAATTATGTGTTCTATTCTGTTCTTTATATTCTCGATTTTTATATTCCTTCCTCTTTCATGGCAAAAGTGCTCTTTTCCATTGATTTTACCAATGAGAGACCTCTTTCCAAAACCTTTGCCTAATTTAATGGAAATCGCGCCGTTTCCCCTGGTTTTCCATGGAATGTTTGGATTCAGTCTCACCAATCTTGGGTACCCTAAAACATCACACTCTTTAAATTCCGATATTAGTTCAGAGACAAGATATGTTGTGCACATTCCCTTTACAGAATCTGTATCGTCGATTCCAATGTAAATGCAAATCCCCCTCAGATGTCCTTAATGACACCAATTGTCAAGGGTCATTATAGGTTCTTGATTATATAAAATATGCTCACATTTTATGAACCCGAAGGAGCTTTTACCCTTTTAACGAGGTTACCATCTTTTTGATGTCCTCTTCGGTTGCGCTTTTTACCCTTATCACTGCCTGGATTACAGCTAAAATATCGGCAGCCACAACCCAAGTCTCGATTAAATCCTCTGGTGATAGAAGATGCTTGTTCCATTCAACAGACTCGATCTCCATGCGCTATTGCTCCTTATCTGATTCATCCGCAGAAAACCGCAGGATACCACCATTTTCAAATGGTGGAGGAATGCAAGGTGCGGTTTTCGAGTGATGATACCCACATTTTTCAAATGTGGGTTGTTCATTGATCAAGTTACAGGAGTGCTATTACTTGTATATTTAATTTGTTAATCGTCCCTGGTAATAAATAAATAAATGAAGCGCAATCCGTCCGGATTCAGACATTTAGTGGATTACGCTATCTTGTAGATTTACGGTTTTTTTTGCAGGTCTTTGAGTTTGGTAGCCAGATCGCCAAGCTCCATACCTGTCAGGGCCTTAATCAAAGTCGGGGCCTGGGCAGCTATATCCACTGCACTTTTGACAAGAAGCGAAGGACCCCCTTCACCCATGACGATGATCTTCTCTGTGTTCTCAATGGCCCTTGAAGCCTCGCCCACGATCTCCGGGAGCTTCTCGACGATGAGCTCTGTTACTGCAGCTCTTCCGTACTTCTCCCATGCCGCAGCCTTCTTCTCCATTGCCTCTGCCTCGGCAAGACCCTTTGCCTTGATGGCGTAGGCCTCAGCCTCTCCCTTGAGCTTGATAATATCGGCCTCGGCTGTTCCTTCCTTTCGGATCTTGTGGGCCTGACCGTCTGCGGTAAAACTCAACCTGTCCTTTTCACCCTCTGCCACAAGAATCAGACGCTGTTTCTCACCTTCTGCCAGGGTAACCTGCTTTCTCTTCTCACCGTCCGCCTGTACCGCCACTGCGTCAGCCTTTGCAGCTGCTGGTACCACTTGCTCCGCTTTTTGCTCCTGCTCTTTTCTCATTACTTCTTGTCTTTGAACCTCGACGCGCTTTTCCTTGTCCCTGATATCGATGATCCTCTGCTCCACAATAAGTTCCTGTCTTCTTTTTGAATCCTGAATTTCATAGGAAATTTCCCGATTCGCTCTTTCCCTTTCAACCTCGGCTTCAGCTTTCTGTCTTGTGATATCCCTGTCCCTGTGATAGATGGCAACCTGGGCTTCTGCATCTGCATTTGCCTTTTCCCCTTCTTGAGCTGCCCTTGCCTCCTGGATCGTGGCCTCTCTGTTGGCAATGGCCTTACCGATTCTTGCGTCCCTTTTGACCTCTTCTGTTCTCTTGATACCCAATGCATCCAGGTATCCGTGCTCGTCCTCTATCTCCTTGATAACGAAAGAGCGGATTTCGATTCCCATGTTCTTTAGGTCCTTGTCGGCAAATGACTGTACCTGGCCTGCGATTTTATCCCTGTCGCTGTTGATGTCCTCAATTGTCATAATCGCGCAAACGCCTCTCACGTGCCCCTCAAGGGTCTTGAGCGCAATCTCGTTGATTTCTGCATTGGTCTTGTGAAGTAAATGCTCTGCAGCTGTGTCCAGGATTCTTGGGTCAGATGATATCTTAACCTGTGTCACGCACTGGATATTGATCTTTGCACCGCTTACCTTAACATCTGTTACAATATCTCTTACTCCTACATCTAGGGTCCTGACATCAAGGGGAAGAAACTCGTAGGCTTCCAAGATAGGTAGAATGAATTTCGCACCTCCGGATATCACCCTGTACCCTTTCGTCGTCCCCTTCTGCCTCTTACCATAGACAATCATGGCTTTATCAGGGGGTACCTTCTTGTACCTCGCTGCGAATACGCCGAACAAAGCCATCAATGCAAACACAAACAAAAAGGCTATTGCTATTACCTCAACTGCTGCCATAATTTACTCCTCCTTTTTTTTACTATTCATAGTCTTTTTCTTAACAAATACTCCATCCCCCATGATCTTTGTGATGGTCACCATGGAATCAGTTGGAATCTCTTCGTCCGATACCGCTGAGAGTATTGTCCTTCCCCTCTCCTCCGTGGTAACTATTATCTGACCAATGGCACCTTCCTTCACCGGGATGGATACAAGAGCGTCCACTCCAACAAGGTTGGAAAGCTTGATGTCGCTTGAAGTCTGGGTTTTTACGAAGATGTTCAAGATAAGAACATACATAATACCTGCGACCAAGGCACTTACTCCTATTGACAAAAACGGAACAATGTATATATTATCGATGAACTGTTCGAAGAGAAAACCGAAAGTTCCGAAGCTTGTTCCGAACATCAGCATTATGGGTAGGGAGAGCGGGCTCAAACCCGCATCGAAATCACCATAGCCCAAATCGATGTGACCCATGTCGACATCAACATCCCCCCCGAAACCACCAAGGAAGAACATGACTATCATCAGCAAACCACAAATCAAGGCAATCAGTACATATATATTTATCCCAAGTAACATCATTTTATCTACCTCTCCTTCTTTTACTCATGTCTTCAACAATCACAACTTCCGAGGGATATGTTCTGTGGGTTCTGGACCCTGCTACGAATTTGGTGCCACCACCACCTCCCCCTCCGTAGCCCCCTGTGGGAGTGTATGTGCGTACCTTCTTTGGTTGTCCTCTGGGTGCGGTGCCGATAAAGATTCGGCATCTGTCGCAGTACCATTTTCCCCTATCACGCAGATATCGCAGATTGCTTCCGCAGGAGCCGCATCGATAAACAGGTGCTTCTCGGGGCTCCTTTCTTTTTTGCATCTTGTATTCTTCACCGAAAAACGTCTTCATTCTGCTGTGTTTGATTCGTTCACTAAGGCTTACCTTTGATGAGGAAATCACTCTCCTCTCCTCGACTTTGAATGTCGATTTGCATTTTGGACAGCTTTCGGCATCCCCCACCACTGTCGCACCGCAGCCTCCGCAGATAAAGTGCCTAAATTTCACACCTTTTCTTCCAAAGGGCAGATTCCTTTCGTGGTCAAAGGACAGGGATCTGTCGATATCGAAAAGCAGCTTTCTTCTTGATGAAAAACCCAATTTTCTGAAGGTCTTGAACTTGAGAGGCCTGTTTTGGTTAAAATTAAGTAGTTTACTCGAATCCTTCATATCCCTTTTCCCTCCCCTCTATGTCCGATTTCGATTTCGAGGGTTGAAGACCACCTATCTATCTCTAACCCCATATGTCTTAAGGGTTTTAAGGTTTTTTGATATTTATTTGTATTTTTCGCTTGCAACATATCTTCACCCGGTTGCGCACGTTTTTCCGTGCGTATTTTCTTCGCATCTATAGTTTGCACAATCCAGTATAAATAGGTAGTGTGGGAAATCCCTGGGAACCCCCGAAAAAAAGCTAAAACGAGATTATTTCCAGGCTTCGATAAATCTTTCTATGGACCTGTCGTATGTCTTCTCCACCTCAGGTGGAAACAGGCAGCCGGGAAGGCCTCCCCTCTTTTTATGGTATACTATACACTCGCAGCACTTTCCTTTTCTTTCACATGGCTCGTATGTGCATCCACAGTCTGCAGTGTTTGCCTCAATATTGCACTCCATTTGAATCCCTCACCATATATTTGATATCCCGGTATAATGATTTGGGGAATTTAATTATTATGCTGGCAATAGGAACGTTTATTGGAGATTTAGTCAATTGACTGTGTAGTTTTCCCCTTCCCAAGAGAAATTCCTGAAAAATAATCTCACAAAAACATAGAACACCATCATGGCTGTAATGCTCACAGGTGCCAGGAGGTAATATAGAGTCATACCTTTCTCCTCTATGATTTGCCCCATCCACCATCGAAAGACCACCAGATAGATATATCCAACCACTATGATACCCACCCCTATTAACCAGGGATAACCCATGAAGAAGATAGAAATCCCCAGAACAAGGGCAACCTGGAATTGAAGGTTCCTTACAAGCATAGAAGGAACCCGGTTTTTCAGGTTCCTGTGGCCAAAGGTGGATATCGTGACTACCCACCGGATCAACTTTTCCACGATCTGTCTGTTATTTAGGAAGGCCTCATTGGGATGGTTCGGATTCGCAAGCTGGTTGTAGATATTGCGGCCCGAATCAATGACCCTGTCCGCAAGAACCAGATCATCATTGTATGCTCCTGCCCAGGCTTCTCTTACCTTCAGTTCCTCGAAAACTTCCCTTGATATGGCTATTGAAGCTCCGGAAGCATAGGAAGGGAACATCTGTTCTTCTTTTGTGAAGCTGGCTGTAAACGTGACTAAAGATATGGAAAGTGTGATGAACTTTCCGAAAAAACCTTCAGGTTCAATGAAAAATGGGGCTGTTGCGCAGTCAATATGTCTCCCATTTACATTCTCATTCAAAGGTAAGGTCATCTTTCTTATCCAATCATGCGAATAACTCACATCCGAATCACCGAAGAGGAGAACCTCTCCTTTTGCGTGCTTTGAACCGTATATCAGGCTGTGGCACTTTGCAATAGACTTTGAAGGGTCATGCCGTCCAGATAACAGAACTTTGGTATTTCGGTATTTATCTCGGAGGGCTTGTGCGATTTTATATGCGCCGTGCTCCTTTACCTCAGCGATAAAGAGCACCTCGAATTTTGGATAATTTTGGTTACATACAGATTGGAGGCTCTGCATCGTTGTTCTCGTCGCCTCCTTTATCGGGATAATGACAGAGACAAAGAAATCCTTTTTTGGAAATCTTCTTTGGTTTGCCTTTCTCTTTATTCGATACGCGGACGCTATCTGCGAAAATCCAATAAAAAAATATACAGACAAAAAGACCAGTATGAGGAGCACGATTTCCGTAATAGTAATCACCCATTACCTTGCTTTACACCCTAAAGAACATACATGTTATTACAATTTACATGTAAAGATGCCCTTGACTGGCTTATTGTTGAATGCAAGAGCATCAACATGAAAATTACTTAAGCTGATTTATGCCAGCATACAGTAAGTTTTCATGTAAAGATGAACCCTACTGGCTCTTAATAATACTATGGGCCCATCCACATATAAATCCTCGTCCTGAATACAACCAGAGCACGAGGATTTACATATTTTGGATGTTACTAGATAGTGCCAATAACCTTCATATAGTATTATCACAATTCTCTGTTCCAGTTGACTTATAGGGTGTATGAATATGTCTGGTAATACAATCGATGTGACCGATGCTACATTTAACGACATATTGCAGGAAAATAGCGCTGTTGTTGTGGACTGCTGGGCTCCCTGGTGCGGACCCTGCAGGATGATAGGTCCTGTGATAGATCAATTGTCAGAGGAATACGAGAATGTGAAGTTCGGAAAGCTCAATACCGATGAAAATATCGAGATTTCCAGAAAATTCCAGATCATGGCGATACCGACATTGCTGTTCTTTAAAAACGGTGAGCTTGTGGATCGAATAACGGGTGTTGTACCAAAGGCTCACATCGTGGATGCAATTAAAAAACACATGTGAACAGAAAGTTCAAAGATCCCCCCGAAATCCCAAAGAATAACATATCTCACACCTTTATTTGAAATATGATAAAATATATCTTGCAGTTTGGCGAGGATTAGAAAATGTACACTATTTTAGGTTCAGGAAGGTTCGCATACGAGCTGGTTCGCGGTCTTGATGTGGATTCCGAGGAAATTCTCATAATCGATGAGAACCAGGGTAATCTGCAGGAACTCGAAAAGGAAGGATTCAGGATTTTAAAGGTGGATGAGCTCTCCTTGAATGTAATAAAAGATAACGTTAAAAGCAGGGACAAGGTGTTCATTTTAGGGGAAGATACAGAAACAAATCTAAAATTAGTTGAAATGACCAAGGAGCTTCTTCCTGATGTAACTATTATTGTCAATGCATCCAATAGGGATATCGAGGATGAGTTGGGCAGGATAAAAGGTGTTGTTCCCATTCGAATATCTGACTCGGTCACCAATGCCCTAAAAAGCGCCCTGGAAACCAGGATCAAGGAAAAAACAGCCACATTACTTCGGAAAATCCTGCAAAAAGCACAACCTGGAACCATAGCCATATTCACACACAACGACCCGGACCCAGATTCAATGGCCTCTGCCTTGGCATTTTCCGAAATCTGTAAAAACGAAGGTTTTTCTACAAAGATTTACCATGGGGGTGAGATATCTCATCAGGAGAACATAGAGCTTGTGCGCCTCCTTGATATCAAGCTCTACAGAATCGAAAACCAGGACGAGCTGGCAATAGCATTGAAGAACTCCTCCAAAGTGGTGATGATAGAGACCGCGATTCCCGGGGAGAATAATGTTCTTCCTTCGGATTTCGTGCCTAACATCATAATTGATCACCATCCCACAACAGGGGATATCTCGGCTTCGGATATGGTTGATATAAGAAGCGATGTGGGTGCATTATCCTCGGTTATGACAATCTATATCCAACAGCTGGATGTGAAAATGAACCCCAAACTCGCAACTGCGCTCCTTTACGCACTGAAGGTTGATACAAAGTCCTTTACAAGGAAGGTGTCCCCCACTGATCTAAGGGCTGCTGCATTTCTTTCACCCTTTGCAGATGAGAAGCTTCTTAAGAGAATAGAATCACCGCCCATGACTCCCACAACCGTTGATGTTATTGGAAATGCCATAGTGAATAGGGAGGTCAAGGATGGAGTTTTATTCAGTGCAGTTGGATATGTCAAAGAAAGGGACGCGCTTCCACAGGCAGCCGAGTTCCTGTTAAGAGAAGGTGATGTCAAGGTGGTTGGCCTGTGCGGTATTCGGGGGTACAATATCCATATCTCGGCAAGAAGCAACGACCCCGAAGTTCATTTGGGAGAGGTTGTGAGGAAAGCCTTTGGTGAACTGGGCTCTGCAGGAGGACATCCTAATTCAGCTGGTGTGCAGATATCACTTGATAAGGTGAGCATCAAGGACAAAAGCGATAAAGAGCTTATTGCAAACGAGGTTGCCAATATGTGCAGGAAGATGTTTTTCACAGGTTTTGGAATCGATATCTCCAGCAAGACAATATAGGAATTGGGGAGTAACAATGTGGGGAGATGATGATAGAAGAGTAACTTATCAGGTCAGTTATCAGCCCGTGGAATACCATGTCCAGCCTCCGCCTTCAGGCATATTCAAATTCAGTGAGGAGGAGAAGAAGCATCTTTTGTTGGCAATCGGGGCTCTGACTTTGGCCTTCACATTGATATTTATGGACGGTGATATACCGATTTATACAGTAATTGCATTATCTTTTGTAGCTGTAATCACTGCTTTCTTACTTCATGAGATGGGACATAAGGTTATTGCGCAAAGATATGGCTGCTGGGCAGAATTTCGGGCATGGCCCATGGGACTTATGCTTGCCGTGCTTTCAGGATTTATGGGCTTCTTATTTGCAGCACCGGGTGCGGTTTATATCAGAGGTAATATTACAAAGGAGTATAACGGGAAGATAAGTGCTGCAGGTCCAGTGATGAACATTATGGTTGCTTCGTTTATTTTGCCGGTTCTTTTCCTATTTCCACTGTCCAACGAGATTTTTGTGTTGTTATATATGATATGCTTCCTGAATGTATTCATTGGAGGCTTCAACATGATACCCTTTCCACCACTTGACGGCTCCAAAATAATAAAATGGAATCCCGGGGTCTGGATTTTGCTGCTCCTGATTTTAGGGACGTATTTTGTCATTCTGAGGGCCCCTGGTTTGATTTTTGATTTGTTTTAATATCTATATGTGGTAAGAGTACTTTAAAGCGGTACTTCCCACGTTTTGTCAACCTTGGAATGTATCCAGTATCCATTTTCAGGCACCATGCTATCTGAATTGCTTATCTCTTCCCAGGTCTGTAGTTCCGCATTATAGGTCCAAACAGCATCCACATCTGAACCAAAGATGATAGTGTTCAATGCATCGGTTCTCTCTCTATAACACTGTGCAGGATAACCAACCAGGTTCCAGCCTTTGTAAAGAGATATTTCCTGATTTTTCGCAGGCTCAGTGCCAGTGTAAACAAATGACGCTCCCGCAGGATTCGTGATATGGACCCAGAAACCCATTTCCTCGTTTATCTCGGGTAAATCATTTCCATAAGGCTTACCCACCATGTAATGCTTCCAGGGATCATCTGTATCTGCAGCATCTTTCCACTGTACTGCATCGTACTCTCCATCAATTGATTTTAAAACCGCACTCAGAGAAGCATCCTCTGGGATAAGGGATAGAGAAACCAGGTTCCACCCGGGTTCCAGTTCCATTGTATGCGAAAATTTGAGATTTGCAAGTGCCATCATAGCCTCGGCAGGGATCCGTGTGAAATTGGCCCATACTTCCCAGTTTCCGGAATATTCGTTCTGCACATCACAAAGCCATCTGGCTGCCTCTCTGACATATGGCGAATTGATTTCAAAGACATAACCTGCGCGTTTAAATGCACGCATTGTATGTGCAGTTGATATGAGGTTCATTGCATGGTCCCATTTCCATGGGCTGTAGGGATATGAGCCGTTATCAGCTTGTTTGGTCTTTAGAAAACCAATACCATCATCAACGGCCGAGCCAAGGGTACCGTTCATAACAAGCGCGATTACGGACATTGCAGTGTTCTGGATGAAATCTGTTCCCCATGAACCTGCAATCATTTCTGGGTAAGCATCTCCTCCACCCCACATTCCATCATTGGCAAATGGATTCCAGCTGCCATCGACGCTCTGGTTGTCCAAAAGCCATTGAACTCCGGTTGTAAGAGCTTCATATTGGGAAGGTGATAAAACTCCAGATTGCAGAAGGCCAATAATACCCCAAGCAGTGAATCCTGCAATTGAGCTCATACCTTTTAACTTGCCCCAGCCGCGGTCGAACTCTATTTCTTCAGAAGCGGTCATATTCCATTTTATTCCATCACCGGGACCCTGGCTGTCATCAACCCTGATTCCTGTGGCCCATGGATTAAAGGGGTCGCATATTGTATACGGTGAGAAAATGTTTCCCTGAATCCACCATGCAGAGGTGTTGATTGTCACATTTAATATTTCGGTTCCTGGAAGTACAGTAAAGTTCACCCAGGTGTACCCCCACATAAAATTTACGGTTCCATTGTAATTATGACTATAGAGGAGACTGCCTCCATTATCATAACCTGACACATTCACAAGCCAGGTATCGTTCATCATACCTTGGAAGATAAGTGTCCAGTTTTCGGGTTCGTATATCCAGTTCTGAATGTTGCGAATTACCTCGGAGGAATCCTGAACAAATGGTGATGAACCGCGATCAGCTTCCACCATGGACCAGACAGCTTGAGAAAAATCATCCACCCTTCCCGGATAGTCAAGACTGATGTTGCTTTCCACAAAATCCGCCGCATCCTGGATTAATGGGTCAGAGGGGTCCATACCTGACCAGATCAGAGCCTGCATGACCCGTGCCGTATCATAGGGATTCTGTTCTGGTGGCCAACCCATTTCGGACTCGTTGTAACCTCCATTGGGTTGCTGTCTGGGAATCAACCATTCCTCACCTTTGTCCAAGATCTCGCGGATATTGACAACCCTCATGTCATAAGTTTTCGTTTCCAGGTTTCGTGCAAATCCATTAACATCGAGATCGACATTGTAAGTATCGTTAGGCAGGAATTTTGGTACAGTCCATGTGAAGTTGAGCCAGTTGGTGCCGTTTTCAATGCTATGGGAACTGTATAAGATGTTGGTCTGGGCCGCCACAGCCAATGCCGCATCAGCTGAAAAATCAGAGAAGGCAAAGTAGCGGAAGCTGATGTTAGCGGTGTCTTCCCTAAAGAATATAGGATGATTGAATGAAGTTTCAAGAATCCGTATACCCCGAACCTCGGTATCATCTCCGGAAATTGAATCCATGAGGGCCCAATCGATTGTAATCCCTGCGGTTACAGTATGGGTCCCGGGTTCTGATATGGGTACCTCAATTTCCACTATGAAGTCCATTTCTGAAGGTATGGCTGTGGTGTTGGAGCCCGAGTAGTCAAAGGGTGTATTATATGGATTATAATCTCGACCTTCTAAATTCACCCAAACCGAAGCAGCAGGAATCGGGTCTATGAAATTGTCAATATGAATTCGATATGTAACTGTATCACCCTCGATTACCTCCGAATTCACCTGCTCTATCCAAAAGAGGGAAGCATGGTAGTCCACATAGAAATAGGTTCGATTCTCTAAAACGAAATCCCAACCCTGACTTGTATTGTATATTCGAACCGTCACATTGTATATTCCAGATACGGCTGCGGAGGGTATGGTCCAGTTCCAGAACATTTTCTCTATTGCATCTTCAGGGTCGCTAATGTAGGTTTCATCTAAATAGTAAACATCCCCTGCCTCATTGTGCACGCTCAGGTTAATATGAACTCCTTTCGGAAGAACACTTTTAAATTCGATGAGGGTATCAAAGGTCACCTGGTCATTCTGATCAAATCCTATCTGCTCCACAAAGCTTCCTGAATCAAAACTCCCAGCAGCGATATCAAGTTGCGGCTCTGTAAGGGAAAGACCCACCTGGGGGTCACCGTATAGAACATATATACCGTAATAATTTGTATTTTGTGCTCTGAAATGGACCTCTCCCTGAGTTGGACTCTCGCCATTATCCATCATACTGCCATATGCCCTCCAAAAGCCCCAATGATTCGCCCTACCGGGAGAGACGTAAACGATTTCCGCTCCACCAATGTAACCGATACCGCCTCCATTTCTTTGGATGACCCATGCCTCGCCGATGCTTGTTGAGCTTCCAAGATATCTTGCTGTGGAGCAGGAAAGGGTCCACACGAAACCGCGCTTTTCCGAGTTATTGAAATCATCGATAACATCGCTTTTTCTGATCAATGTTGTACTACCGTTATTCCTGGTCCAGACACCGGAGGATCCGTGGCCATAGTAGTTACTTGCTCCCATTCCCATATTGTAATGATCAATTGTCCGTGAATTGGAGTTATTTCCCTCCACTTCATAATCTTCATAATAATTGAAATCGTATTCCAGCATGTAACTGTTCTTGAGACCCACCATATGGGTCTTACCATCACCAGTGCCAAATACATTTGTTCCCACAAGGTACATATTATTCTTCCAGGGGCGCATGTCCCGCTGATGCGAAACGATGTCATCCACCATCCCCTCCATTAGGTCATCTTCACTGGATGGAAGTCGCCCCAAGCTGAGATCGGGGTATTGGAATCCAACAACATTGGCATAGTAGTTGTCATATTTGCGGGTGGAAGTATCGGTGGGAATATCCACATCATCTCCACATAGCAGCACCCATTCTATGCTGTAATTTTCGTACATGGACCGAATGAAATCATGAATGCGCTCTTTCAGGTTGGAACCGTCCCAGTTGGAATTGATCCAGTCCGTATCATACACCTGTGCATCTATTCCCAATCTTTGGGTCTTCCATTCTGCTAGAAGCCTCAGTTCATCAGTCAATGCAATATCGGTGATGATGAGATAATCGGAATCGCCAGATAGTTCCTCCCTGTATGCGAACTCGATCCAGATATAGTCGAATGGGATGTCCTGGGAGCCTCCCCCTGTTCCGTTCTCTGTGAATTCGATGTCCAGGTCCGTGATATCACTAACCGTGGATGGACTGTTGGCATGTCCCAGAAGATTAAAACTTAAATCTCCACTTTCAGAATCGTCTAAATCAGTTGGCTGGATAGTGGATTCCTGTAATGGGTCTCCATCCACAGCCCATCGAACATAGCTTGAACCGTCGTAGTTGTCTGTTCCCACATATTCAAGATGGAGCATGGCGTATTCCAAAGTTGCTGCTGAATTTGCAGAGCCTGTGTCAAAACCATCGAGGTACATGGTCTCACCTGCCTCTGCATCATAATACTCATCATCATCTGTTTGTAATAAAGATACACCACCTGCATTGCCTGTGGTGGTATCCGAAGGATGAATGGTGGCAGCAGAGCCGTGAAAGCCCAGGGTATGGTCAATTGATGCGGGAGCACGGGTGGTTGGAGAAGAAGAAAATTCAGGTGAATGGGATAATATTACATCCTCGGGATTAGCAATTAATTCCAGTATGTTTTTGTCAATTTCATCATCAATAGGTAAGGCCGGGAAAGTCAATTGTGAATTATCAGAAGGCTCAAGTTCGATTTTCAGCCTAAGAATATCGTAAACCTCTACTTTTTCAATTGCCGGTCTCACTCTCACAGGATAAAGAGAGACCTCGAGTGCATCCAAGTGTCGGAGTTTGTCAGGCCCTTGAATTTTAAATGGGTCTTGTGGAAAGAGGTTCTCGCTTGAATAGACAGCCTGGTTCGGATCGATTGGTAGGATTACACCATCCACGGTTTGAGGAATATACGGGGTGATTGCGTGATTTTCTTCAAGTACTCGGGCCTCGCTATCAACCACTTCTACATGTTTTATCTGAGCATCTGAAGGTACAGCCACGAAAAATTTACATTCAGGAACCAATGGATTCCCGGGTTCAAGAAGGGTATCAAAGCCGTCAAGGTAAATGATCTCCCCCTCCTTTGTTTCTTCGAAGGTCATCTCAGGCAGTCTTAGTTCGATTGCAAGGAGATTCTGGTCAAGAAATAACCTTGCCCGGGGATTTTTATCTTGGGGAAGAAGATGCCAGGGAATCCCATCCTCAGTTTGGTCATAATCATCCTCCATGTTGGATTCTGGTGTTAGAATCCCTTTGATGTCATCCCCATCATTGGGTCCAAAGTTCTCCTCAACATATGAATCTGAGGAATCCTTTGAATCTTCAGTTGCACTGAACATCACAATTCCAATGAAATTCGCAATTAACAAAATCCCTACTACGAGTAGTGCCGTCACGGTTTTTTTCATGCTTATTCCCCATAGATGACTATATGATAATGCCCACTCCGCTCCATAAATGTTCGCTTTGCTCCTAGAGGGATATTTTATACATGCTGTAAAGTCTATATATAATTATTAGAGCAAAATTTGAATGAATAGTACAATCGATGTTAAGCCTTGTAACAAGATGTTAATGTTTTAAAAACTTCAATCTGTTTAAACTTTATGCGACTTGAAGTTTTAAAATCCTGTGAGATTATCTCTTTTTTCTGAACATTTGAATTAAGATGGCAAGTAAAGCCATTAAGATAATGGCAAGGATAATCCACATTGGAAATGATTGACCAGAAGGCGGGGATGGTGCCGTTATAGGGGGTGGAGTTTCTCCACTTGTAGTGAAAGAAAGCGCAAATTCGGAATCCAGGGTATTTCCGTTGAGGTCAGCCATGTCCGCATTGATTCTTATGGTATATGTGGTCCCTTCGGCCAATTTAGCAGGGTTAAAGGAAATGGTCAATATGGTGCCAAAATTATTCCATTGGTATGTGTAATTCTCAGGAGGTGATATCGAGAGAATGTCTAGTGTATTGGTCTGATTCATGGATTCGCTGAAGGTTATGCTAACGGCTGTATCGTTATGGACATTTTTTGAATTTTTTTCAGGTAAACAGGAGACAATATAAGGAGAGCAGGAATCGATTTTGACTTCGAACCATCTAACCTTCTCATTTCCAACGGTATCCCTAGCCTTTACCTGGATAATGTGCGAGCCTTCCCCCCATTTGTAGGTGTAGAGGATGTAAGGTGGTTCAAGCACTTTGTATTCACCGCCGTCGATTGAGTAAAGCACATCTTCTAAATCCATGGCCGAGATGTTGATTGGAATAGTCTTTCCGCTAACAATTGTGGAGTGGTTCAAAGCAGGATCTACAGATATAGAGGGAGGTATGGAATCAATTGTGAAGAAAAACCAGGCTGATTCCATATTGCCAACCAAATCAAGAGCTATAATTTGAATCGTATTTTCTCCTTCCCCCCATCCTGTCACTTGGATGTTAAAAGGGGCATGCAGTGAAATATCCTCTTTGCCATTGACATTATACTCCGCCTTGTCAAGATTCAAATCCACCACATCGAAATCCAGGATGGTTCGTCCTCCAACATGAGTGTTATTCCTTGGAGAATTCAAGATTATCTCAGGTTTTGTGGAATCAAAAATGAAAGAGAATATGGATGAATTCGAGTTACCTGCAAAGTCCATTGCTTCTATCTGAAAGATATATTTACCATCCACCCATCCTGAAGTCTGGAAGTTGAAAGGTTGAAATATTGGAAAATACCGCTCCCCATTGATGGAATACTTTGCATACATAAGATGAGTATCCGAGATAGTAAAATTCAAAACAATTCCGCTTTTAATATAGCTGTTATTTTCTGGTGAATTCAGCTTGATTTCGGGTTTTGTGGAATCAAAGGTGAAGATGAACCATGATGATAAAGAGTTTCCAACAATATCAACTGCATAAATATGTATAATGTAGTTGCCATCTTCCCATCCCGAAGTATCGATTTTAAAAAGATCAGGTAATGAAGTATTTATACCATCATTTATGGAGTATTTAACCTGTATAAGATATGTATCGTTAATACTGAAGTTTAATATTGTTCCTTCTGAAATGATTGAGTTATTTACGGGGGAATTTAAAATGATTGTGGGATTTGTGGCGTCGATAGTAAAAGAGAACCAATAAGAATTGGAGTTCCCTGCGTAATCCTTTG